>CAMCJY010000006.1 GCA_945875225.1 Comamonas sp. lk
CAAAGAATTTAACTTGGTGGGCACACCTCTGCGTATCCAAATGAAGTCAGCCGCCAACCCCTATGCCGACAAGGATTGAACTCCTTGCCGCATGCCTTAAGCCCCCACCGTGACTTTGGCCACTGAGAATCCATTGCCAATGTGGTATCTTCAACTGCTCTTACTACCTTCAACACGGAAAATATCGTGAACAACAAAAGTCAACTTCTCCAAGACCCCTTTCTAAACGCCTTGCGCCGGGAGCATGTCCCGGTTTCGGTGTACCTGGTCAACGGTATCAAACTGCAGGGACAGATTGAATCCTTTGATCAGTACGTGGTTTTGCTGCGAAATACCGTGACCCAGATGGTCTACAAGCATGCGATTTCCACGATCGTGCCGGGGCGTGCAGTCAATTTCGCACTGCCCCCTTCCGACGGCGCTGAAGCGCCCTGATATCGCTACAGGGCGGCCCCATCGGGCTGCTGCGTACGCAGATCTGATTTGACCTCGCGACAAGCCGATTTCAGCGTGCGCACCATTTTGGTGGGCGTCGATTTAGGTCTTGCGCATTTCGATTCGGCGCTAGATGAATTGGGCCAACTTGCGCACACTGCGGGTATGGAGCCGGTGGCCAGAGTCGTCTGTAAGCGTCGCGCTCCCGATGCCGCTTTGTTTGTGGGTACCGGCAAAGCCGATGAAATCAAACTCTTGGCCCAAAGCCTGGGCGCGCAAGAGGTGTTGTTCGACCAAAGTCTCAGCCCCGGCCAGCAACGGAACTTGGAGCGCCGCTTGGAAATGCCGGTGAACGACCGGACCTTCTTGATCCTAGAAATCTTTGCCCAAAGAGCTCGCAGCCATGAAGGCAAGTTACAAGTGGAGCTGGCGCGCTTGCAATATTTGAGTACTCGTTTGGTGCGCCGCTGGTCGCATCTGGAGCGCCAGCGCGGTGGCATCGGTAATCGCGGCGGTCCCGGTGAAACCCAGATCGAACTGGATCGGCGCATGATTGCCGCCAACATCAAGCGCACCAAAGAGCAGTTGGACAAGGTCAAGCGCCAGCGCCAGACGCAGCGCAAACAACGCGACCGGCGCGGCGCCTTCAATATCTCGCTCATCGGATACACCAATGCGGGCAAATCCACACTGTTTAATGCCTTGGTCAAAGCCCGTGCCTATGCGGCCGACCAGTTGTTCGCCACGCTCGATACCACCACCCGCCAACTGTACCTGGGTGAAGCTGAGCGCTCGGTATCGCTGTCCGATACGGTGGGCTTTATCCGCGACCTACCCCATGGGCTGGTGGATGCATTCCAGGCCACCTTGCAAGAGGCCGTAGATGCTGACTTGTTGCTGCAGGTGGTGGACGCGTCCAACCCGGATTACATGCTGCAAATTGAGCAAGTGCAGCGCGTATTAAGCGAAATCGGGGCCGACAAAGTGACGCAGATATTGGTTTTTAACAAGATCGACGCTATGCCCGTGGCCCGTCTGCCCCTACAAAGCACTGATTTTTTTGAACTCGACGGTCAGCAAACGGCCCGGGTTTTTCTCAGCGCACAAACGGGAACCGGACTTGCGCAGCTGCGCAGCTTGCTCGCGCGAGCTGCTGCTGGTACCCCGGTTTTTTCGCCCGCGCCTCCTCAATCCCCCGTGGTCTATGAGGCCGACTCGTAATTGTGGACAATCGGGGTGTGCAAATCGCAAGGTATAACAATGAAATTTTTAACGCCAACGCTTAGTTTTGTCGCAATTGTGGGGCGACTGCGCGGCATGTTCAATCTCAATGACAGCCGTTGGGGTCGCGCAGATGAAGCCAAATCCCCTTCGGGTAGCGCGCCGGATGCGTCTGCCAATCCCCAGGAACCTTCGCCTGAGGGCCGGCCCGAAGCCAAACCCGATACCCGTCCCGATGTGCCTCCCCCTAACAACCCTGCCAATGACCGCCCAAGCGGCGGCCAACGCCCAGGCGCGAACGCGGGCCCGCCGGATTTGGATGAACTGTGGCGCGATTTCAACCGCAAATTGAACGGCTGGATGGCCGGCGGCAAGCGTGGTGGTGGTGGCGGGCGGGGAACCGGCGGCCTCTTGCCCCCCGATTTCAAAAACATCCAAATTGGTGGCGGAGTGATTGCGGCGGTGCTGGTCTTGATTTGGCTGGCGACTGGCTTTTTCATTGTGCAGGAGGGTCAGCAGGCCGTCATTACCCAGTTCGGTCGATATAAATCGACGGTCAATGCCGGCTTCAACTGGCGGCTGCCTTACCCATTTCAGCGTCATGAATTGGTTTTCGTCACCCAAATCCGCTCGGTGGATGTGGGTCGGGACAACGTGCTCAAGGCCACCGGCCTACGCGAGTCGGCCATGCTGACCCAAGATGAGAATATTTTGGACATTAAGTTTGCAGTGCAATACCGCTTAAGTGATGCGCGAGCTTTTTTGTTTGAAAGCAAAAACCCCACCGACGCCGTGGTGCAAGCGGCAGAGACGTCGGTGCGTGAAGTCCTGGGTAAGATGAAAATGGACGCCGCGCTGTCCGAGGAGCGCGATCAAATCGCCCCGCGTGTGCGTGCCTTAATGCAAGATATTCTGGACCGCTACAAAGTCGGTATTGAGGTGGTTGCCATCAACTTGCAGCAAGGTGGCGTGCGCCCGCCCGAGCAAGTGCAGGCTTCGTTTGACGATGTGCTCAAAGCGGGACAGGAACGTGAACGCGCGAAGAACGAGGCGCAAGCCTATGCCAATGACGTGATACCGCGCGCAGTGGGATCAGCGGCCCGCTTAAAGGAAGAAGCGGACGCCTATAAGGCACGCGTAGTAGCCCAGGCACAGGGTGATGCGCAGCGTTTCCGCTCGGTGTTTAACGAATATCAGAAAGCGCCCCAAGTCACGCGTGACCGCATGTACCTGGACGCTATGCAGCAAATCTATACCAATGTCACCAAAGTGCTGGTCGATACCCGGCAGGGTGCGACCTTGTTAAATCTACCGCTTGAAAAGATATTGCAAATGAATGCCGGAGTTGATCCCTTGGCATTGCCTGCAGCTGCTGGCAATCCAGCGGCTGTGCCCCCGACCCCCTTGCCCGCAGCCAACGCGGTGGACCCACGCAGCCGCGAAGCGGCGCGCACCCGTGAGCGCGATGTGCGCTAGGAGAACAGCATGAACCGTATTGGATTTATTGTTTCTAGTTTGTTGGTGCTGTTAGCACTGGCCAGTTCGACCCTGTTTGTTGTGGACCAACGCCAATTTGGCGTGGTCTATGCGCTGGGCCAAATCAAGGAAGTCATTACCGAGCCGGGTTTGAACTGGAAGCTGCCGCCGCCATTTCAAAATGTCTCTTACATCGACAAGCGTTTATTGACGCTGGACAGCAGCGATACCGAGCCCATGCTGACGGCGGAGAAGCAGCGCGTGGTGATCGACTGGTATGTGCGCTGGCGCATTTCCGAGCCTAGCGAATACATCCGCAACGTGGGCCTGAATGAAGCGGCTGGCGCAAATCAGCTCAACCGCGTAGTGCGTAACGCCTTTCAGGAAGAGATCAATAAGCGTACCGTGAAGGAATTGCTCTCGCTCAAGCGCGAGGCCTTGATGTCCGACGTCAAGCGTGAAGTACTCGAAAAGGTCAGAGGCGCCAAGCCTTGGGGCGTGGATGTGGTCGATGTACGTATCACCCGCGTGGACTATGTGGAGGCTATTACCGAGTCGGTGTATCGCCGTATGGAAGCCGAACGCAAACGGGTCGCCAATGAATTACGGTCCACCGGTGCGGCCGAGGGTGAAAAAATCCGCGCCGATGCGGACCGCCAGCGCGAGGTGACGATTGCCAATGCCTACCGCGACGCCCAGAAGATCAAAGGCGAGGGCGATGCGGAGGCAGCCCGTATTTATGCCGAAGCCTTTAACCGCGACCCCCAGTTCGCCCAGTTTTACCGTAGCCTAGAGGCTTATAAAACGAGTTTCGCCAACAAAAGCGACGTGATGGTGCTGGACCCGTCCTCTAGCGAGTTCTTCAAAGTCTTCCGCAACGGCGGCTCGGGTTCAGTTCCGGTCAAAAAATAAGCGGCGGCGTGCGTGCGATTCCCGCTTCGCATCGGAGCGGGGCTCGGGTTTGGCCGGTAAAATCGCGGTTTTAACAGCATCCCCATTTATCCATGTCCGCTTGGGTCCTCCCGGATCACATTGCCGATGTGCTGCCTTCTGAGGCGCGCCACATCGAGGAGATCCGTAGAAATTTGCTGGATATGGCGCGTTGCTATGGCTATGAACTGGTCATGCCGCCGCTGTTGGAGCACCTGGAGTCGCTGCTGACCGGCACCGGCGAATCGCTGGATTTGCAAACTTTCAAGTTGGTGGACCAAATTTCTGGTCGGATGCTGGGCCTGCGCGCTGATAGCACACCGCAAGTGGCGCGCATCGATGCCCATTTGCTCAATCGCCGGGGCGTAGCCCGCCTGTGCTACTGCGGCCCGGTGTTACACACCCGTCCGGCGGCGCCCCATGCCACCCGTGAACCCTTGCAATTAGGCGCGGAAATTTATGGTCACCAAGGCTTGGAAGCCGATCTGGAAATCCTGACGCTGGCGCTCGATTGTCTGCGTGTCGCCAAGGTGCAGGACTTTATGGTGGACTTGGCCGATGTGCGCATCATTAACAGCCTTTTAACTCTGGCCGCCCTCAGCCCGGTAGAAACCGCGGAAATACAAGCGGCCCTGGCCGTCAAAGATGCAGCGGCGATTGCGTCCATTGCGCGCCGCTCGGATGCGGCGGTGCGTCTCGGCCTGCAAAACCTGACGCGTTGCTATGGCGATGTGCAGGTGCTGGCGCAGGCGCGCAACTTGTTGCCTGATCTGCCAGCGATTTCGCAAGCCTTGGATGAACTCCAATGGCTGGCCGGCCATCTGGACGGTACGACGGTGTCTTTTGATCTGGCGGATTTGCGCGGCTACGCCTACTACAGCGGCGCGCGCTTTGCGGTGTATGCCCAAGGCGCGCCCGATGCACTGCTGCGCGGTGGTCGCTATGACGCGGTGGGCTCGGTCTTCGGGCGTGAGCGGCCTGCCGTGGGATTTAGCCTGGACATCAAATCGCTGGTGGGTGTAGTCAGCGGGCCGCCTTTGCGCGCTGCCATCCGTGCGCCCTGGGGTGAAGACAAAGGTTTGCGTAGTGCCATCGCCAAGTTACGCAGTGCCGGCGAGACGGTAGTCTGCGTTTTACCGGGTCACGAAAGTGAAATTGACGAGTTCCATTGTGACCGTATGTTGGTTGCGCAGGGTGCTGATTGGCACCTTGTTCCCGTTTAACAAAGTAGACTTATGAATACACGCGCAGGCCGAAATGTAGTGGTCGTTGGAACCCAGTGGGGCGACGAGGGTAAAGGCAAACTGGTCGATTGGCTGACCGAAAGTGCCCAAGGCGTAGTACGCTTTCAGGGAGGACATAACGCCGGACACACCTTGGTGATCCATGGCGTGAAAACCGCTTTGCACCTGATCCCCAGTGGCATCATGCGCGCTGGCGTGAAGTGTTATATCGGCAACGGCGTGGTCTTGTCGCCTGCCAAGTTATTCGAAGAAATTGAAGGACTGGAAAAAGTCGGCGTGGAGGTGCGTTCGCGCTTGCGCATTAGCGAAGCCTGCCCGCTGATTCTTCCTTTCCACACGGCGCTTGACGTGGCCCGCGAAGCGGCCCGTGAAAAAGGCGGCAATGAAAAAATTGGCACCACCGGGCGTGGCATCGGACCGGCCTACGAAGACAAGATAGCACGCCGTGCCTTGCGCGTGCAGGACATGAGATCCCCGCAGCGTTTCGCCGATAAATTGCGCGATTTATTGGCTTTGCACAACCATGTGCTGACCAGTTTTTTGGGTTCTCAAGCCTTCGATTTTGGACCGGCACTGGCGCCCTACATCAAGGACGGCGAAGTTTTGTTCGAACCGGTCTATACGCAGGCCATGGAGCATGCCAAGTTGCTCATTCCAATGATGGCCGATGTTTCCCGTGAACTCAATGACGCCCACCAAGCCGGCGCTAATTTATTGTTTGAAGGCGCGCAGGGCACTTTGCTCGACGTGGATCACGGCACCTATCCTTTTGTCACCTCCAGCAATTGCGTCGCTGGCAACGCCTCTGCCGGCGCCGGTGTGGGGCCTGGGATGCTGCATTACATCCTGGGCATTACCAAAGCCTATTGCACCCGCGTGGGTAGCGGTCCGTTCCCGACCGAGTTGCAATGGGAGATACCGGGCACGCCGGGTTACCACATGAGCACGGTTGGAGCCGAAAAAGGCGTGACAACCGGACGCTCACGCCGCTGCGGTTGGTTTGACGCTGCTTTACTCAAGCGCTCGGCACAGGTCAACGGTTTAAGCGGTTTGTGTATTACCAAGCTCGATGTGCTGGATGGCCTGAGCGAGCTCAAGATTTGCACCGGCTATATGCTCGATGGCGCGCTCACCGATATTTTGCCTATGGGCGCCGACGAAATTGCCCGCTGCGAGCCGGTGTACGAAACCATATCCGGCTGGACCCAAAGCACCGTGGGCGTCACCGACTACCAACAATTGCCCTCCGAGGCGCGCCTTTATTTAGAGCGCATTGCGCAATTGACCGGTGTACCTATTCATATGGTGTCCACCAGTCCGGACCGGGATCACACTATTTTGATGCGTGACCCTTACCAGGCGCCATGAAGCTGGCAAGCGCCAAGTCCTCTATTTGTGTGGCAGTAGCGGTGCAAACTGCGCGATCGTATTGACTAAGGAGTTGGGTATGTTGACGGAAGACGGAAAGCATTTGTACGTGAGCTATGACGAGTACCACAACCTGATCGAAAAGCTCGCGATCAAGGTGTTTCAGTCGGGCTGGGAGTTCGATACTATTTTGTGCCTGGCACGCGGCGGCATGCGTCCGGGCGACATACTGTCCAGGGTGTTTGACAAGCCGCTGGCCATCATGTCTACCAGTTCTTATCGCTCAGATGCCGGTACGGTGCAAGGCCACTTGGACATCGCCCGCTTCATCACCACACCCAAGGGCGAAATAGCCGGCAAGGTTTTGTTGGTTGACGACCTTGCCGACTCGGGTCACACGCTTAAGGCGGTGATCCACCAGTTAAAAAACAATTACGCGCCGATTACCGAGATGCGCAGCGCGGTGATTTGGACCAAAGCCTTGTCGACGTTCATGCCAGATTATTCGGTGGAGTTTTTGCCGACCAACCCCTGGATTCATCAGCCTTTTGAGAGCTATGACGCGATGCGCCCTGCGCAGCTGATCCAAAAATGGAGCGTTTAGGCGGGTCATGTGGATGAAGCATCTAAGCACCGCGCTGAATCACCATCCCTATGAACCGCCGGGCGGTTTTGAGTCGCCCGCAGCAGGCGTCTTTAAAGCTTCCACGGTGTTTTTCCCTTCGGTGGCGGCTATGCGCAGCCGCCAGTGGAAAGATAAAACGGCCTATACCTATGGCCTGCATGGCACGCCCACCACCTACACCCTTGAAGAGCGCCTTTGTAGCTTGGAAGGGGGTCTCCAATGTGTGCTCACGCCCAGCGGCCTTTCGGCCATTGCCTTGGTAGCCTTGGCTTTGCTGCAATCGGGTGACGAGGTATTGCTGCCAGACAATTGCTATGAGCCCAACAAAACCCTGGTGGAAGGGGAGTTTGTGGGCTGGGGCGTGCGCCACCGTTTTTACAACCCTATGGACCCGCAGGACTTGCAGTCCAAGCTCTCTAGCGCTACACGTCTGGTGTGGCTGGAAGCGCCGGGCTCCGTCACGCTGGAGTTCCCAGACCTTGCGCAGCTGACGCGTATCTGTAAGCAGCATGGAGTGTTGGTGGCGCTGGACAATACCTGGGGTGCCGGCGTTGCTTTTGCCCCCTTTGACCTGACCCCGGGCAGCCCTTGCGAGGTGGATATTTCAATCCAGGCGCTGACCAAATACCCCAGTGGTGGCGGTGATGTGTTGATGGGAAGCGTCATCACGCGCAATGCGGATTTGCATATGCGCATCAAGCTGTGCCATATGCGCCTGGGTTTGAACGTGGGCGCCAATGATGCCGAGTTGATCTTGCGCGGCCTGCCGTCTATTGCCATGCGCTACCACGCCCAAGACCAAAGCACCCGTGCTTTGGCCGCCTGGTGCCAAACGCAAGCGGCCTTTGTGCAGGTTTTGCATCCGGCGCTCAGCGCTTCACCGGGTCACGCCCATTGGCAGCGCTTGTGTGCGCCGGATGGTCTCGGTGCGGCCGCCTGCCTGTTTAGCGTAGTGATTGATCCTTCGTGCACCCAAGATCAGGTCGATGCCTTTTGCGATAGTTTGCAGCTGTTTAGGTTGGGTTACAGCTGGGCCGGGCCGGTCAGTCTGGTAGTGCCTTATAACTTGGAACGCATGCGCGGCGCCTGGCCGGCCGGCATCGCCCGCGGGACATTGGTACGCTTTGCAGTCGGGTTCGAAGCGCCCGAGGATTTGCAGGCCGATATCACGCAGGCCTTGCGCGCTTTAGCGTCCCCATAGGCCGCTGCCGCCTGCATCCAGGTAGGTCAGGTAGACACGCAGCTCAAATTCCAGTTGGTGGTAGCGCGGCTCTATGTGTTCGCACAGTTGGTAGAAACTTTTGTCGTGGTCTTTCTCGCGCAAATGGGCCAGCTCATGGACCACGATCATGCGCAAAAAGTCTTCAGGCGCCGCCTTAAAAATGCTGGCAATGCGCAACTCGTGCTTGGTCTTGAGTTTGGCGCCCTGCACCCGTGAAATGCGGGTATGCGTTCCTAGCGCATGGGCAATCACTTGCAATTTGCTGTCGTACGCAACTTTGCTTACCGCGGCAGCACTGCGCATGTGGCTTTGCCGGATGTCCTGGACATAGGCGTAAAGAGCCCCGTCGGTGCGCACCGCATGGGCCTGCGGATATTTGCCGAGTAACCAATCCCCCACACTTGCGCTCTTGAGCATGGCCAGTACCCGAGATACCGTCTCTGGTGGATAAGCACGCAAATAGGGCGCTACCACCCAGCCTGCCGCTTCGGCGTTCACCTGGCCACCCGTTCGAACCGGCTCAGCTTTCCCGGCGCAGGGCGGGGAACAAGATCACATCACGGATGCTGGGACTATCAGTGAGTAGCATCATCAGTCGGTCTATGCCGATACCACAACCACCTGTGGGCGGCATGCCGTACTCCAGGGCACGTACAAAGTCGTGGTCATAAAACATGGCCTCGTCGTCGCCACTGTCTTTGGCGCTGACTTGGGCAGCGAAGCGTGCAGCCTGGTCTTGCGCATCGTTGAGCTCGCTAAAGCCGTTGCCAAATTCCCGGCCCGTGACATACAGCTCAAAGCGCTCCGTCACGTCGGGCCGCGCATCACTGGCACGCGCTAGGGGCGAAATCTCGACGGGGTGTTCGCATATAAAAGTGGGTTGCCAAAGCTTGTCTTCGACATGTTCTTCAAAATACATCACTTGCAAACCCGCCAGGCTGCGCTTGGATAATTTATTTTTCGCGTCGCTCAGGCCAGCTTTGCGCAAGGCTGATCGCAGCCAATCGGCATCGTTCACATTCGCGCCGGCGTCGGTGTATTTTTCGATAGCTTCTAATATCGTCAAACGCTCAAAGGGTGCGGCCAGGTCCACCGGTTTCCCGCCATAACTCAGGGCCAGTGAGCCCACTGCTTTCAGTGCTGCATCGCGCACCAAGTTCTCGGTGAACTCCATGAGGTCGCGGTAATTCCAATAGGCCGCGTAAAACTCCATCATGGTGAATTCGGGGTTATGGCGTACCGAAATACCTTCGTTGCGAAAGTTGCGATTGATTTCAAACACCCGGTCAAAGCCGCCGACGATCAAGCGTTTGAGGTAAAGCTCGGGCGCAATGCGCAAAAACATTTGCTGGTCCAACGCATTGTGGTGCGTGGTGAAGGGTTTGGCGTTGGCACCACCGGGGATGGGGTGCAGCATCGGCGTCTCCACTTCGAGAAAGCCGTGTTGCACCATGAAGGCGCGGATGCTGCTCACCGCAGTGCTACGCGCCACAAAGCGCTTGCGGGACGCTTCGTCGGTCATCAGGGCAATATAGCGCTGGCGGTATTGTACTTCCTGGTCATGGATGCCATGAAATTTGTCCGGCATGGGACGCAAGCTTTTCGTCAACAGCCGCACCTCCTTGGCATGCACCGACAGTTCGCCCGTTTTGGTTTTGAATAGGTGGCCGGTAGCCGCGACGATATCACCCAAATCCCAATGCTTGAAGTCCTCATAGCGTTCAGCCCCGACTTCTTCGCCCTTGACATAGATCTGAATCCGCCCGTTGCTCGGTCCGAAGGACGCGTCTTGCAAAGTGCAGAAACTGGCCTTGCCCATGACGCGTTTGAGCATCATGCGACCGGCAACCTTTACCTCAAGGTTCAGGCTTTGTAGTTCTTCGGCTGTCTTATCGTCGTATAAAGCAAACACATTGGCTGCCACCTGGTCCGGCGCAAAGTCATTGGGGAAGGCCGGACCCAGACCCTGGGCTTGGCGCTCGCGCAGGGTTTTGAGCTTTTCGCGCCGTTCCAAAATAAGCTGGTTTTCGTCGATAGGTGCTGCTGGCGGCGTTGTGACTTCGGACATGTGTGTGCGCTAAATAGAGAAAAATGCGGGCCCCTGGGTGCTGCAGTTGCGCTGCGGGGCGAGCCTGCAATTCTAAGAGCCTGCCGCTGGAGATTATCATCGCGCCTAATTCCTGCAAATGGCGCGCTGCGCGCGCTGCTTATTGACATGTCTTACCAAATTGTTTCTATGGTGTTAGACCTTGTCGTCGGTGTGATCGGCGGGGCTTGTTTGCTGCGTCTGTACATGCAGCAGCAGCGCATCCCGATGTCGACGCGGGCCGGCAACCCGATTGGCCCTTTTTTATTTGCCATTAGTGATTGGATTGTGTTGCCGCTGCGGCGCGTGTTGCCGGGCTTGGCTTTTTTGGACCTGGCCAGTTTGCTTGCCGCGTATGTCTTGGAATTGGCGCAATATTCACTTCTTTGGCTGATTCAGGGCATGCCCTATGGCTATGGCGCTGTGGCTGGCCTGGCGGGAGTAGGGCTGCTGCGCTTGGCTCTTTCGGGCATGACGGCCATGGTCTTTATCTACGCGCTTTTGTCCTGGGTGCAGTCCGCCTCACCCGTGTCGGATTTGCTGGACCGCCTGGTAGCGCCCCTGCTGGCGCCCATCCGCCGTTACCTACCCTTGGTCGGCGGAGTAGATTTATCCCCCTTGGCTTTGCTGCTGGCGCTGCAAATCGCTGGCTTGCTGATCCATCCGCTGGATAGCGCGGTCTTGATGCTTTTGGCTTGAAGCGACCTGCCGCCGCAATCACAAAGTTAAATCACCGCATCCGTCGGATGGCGCTGCAACATGGCCAAGGCTTCGGCCACGGTTTTGCGCATTTCGCGGCGGTCGCAAATCAGATCAATCGCGCCCTTGGTTTGCAAAAACTCGGAGCGCTGAAAACCCTCGGGCAGGGTGACCCGTACCGTGGACTCAATCACCCGCGGACCAGCAAAACCGATTAAGGCCTTAGGCTCGGCAATGACGATGTCACCCAAGAAGGCAAAGCCGGCGCTCACGCCGCCCATGGTCGGGTCGGTGAGCACGCTGATATAGGGCAATCCGCTTTTGGCCAGGCGCGTGAGCGAGGCATTGGTTTTGGCCATTTGCATCAGGCTGAGCAAGCCCTCCTGCATACGGGCACCACCGGTCGCGGTAAAGCACAAAAAGGCGGATCTTTGCTCCATCGCCGCTTGCACACCGCGCACAAAGCGCTCACCCACCACCGAGCCCATACTGCCGCCCATAAACTCAAATTCAAAGCAGGCCGCCACCACGCCAATGCCATGCACCGAACCGCCTATAACGATCAGCGCATCCGTCTCGTTGGTATTTTCTAGGGCCTCTTTTAGGCGTTCGGGGTATTTGCGGCTATCCTTAAATTTGAGTGCGTCCACCGGCAGCACTTCTTGACCAATTTCAAAGCGTCCTTCGTTGTCCAAAAACGCATCCAGTCGCGCGCGCGCACCAATGCGGTGGTGGTGGCTGCAGGTGGGGCAGACGTTGAGGTTTTGCTCTAAATCCGACTTGTAGAGCACGGTTTCACAGCCCGGGCACTTAACCCAAAGCCCTTCGGGTACGGTGCGGCGATCCGCCGGGTCGGTTTGCTCAATCTTGGTAGGAAGCAGTTTTTCAAGCCAACTCATAGTCTTACTCCGTGTTTCACATGCCCAGGGCTTGCAAGTCCCGCATCAAGCGTCCATGGCCTCGCGCACTTCGCGCAAAAACGCTTGGGCTGTGGGCGCCACTGTATCGCGCGCTGCATTTTCAATCAATTGAATCATTTTGCTGCCGATCACCACCGCATCGGCCACTTGGGCAATGGTTGCGGCAGTAGCGCCGTCGCGTATGCCAAAACCCACACCCACCGGGATCTGGATATGCCGGCGTATGCGCGGCAACATGGCACCGACCGCGTCGGTGTCCAACGTACCCGCGCCGGTAACGCCCTTGAGCGAGACGTAATACACATAACCGCTGGCAACTGCCGCCACCTGGGCCATGCGCTCGTCTGTACTGGTCGGGGCCAGTAAAAATATCATATCCATATGCTTGGCACGCAGTTGGGCAGCAAAGTCTATGCATTCTTCGGGCGGGTAATCCACCACCAGCACCCCGTCCACCCCGACGCGCGCCGCATCTTGGACAAAGGGGCTGTCCACGCCGGATGCGGCATGGCGCTGGTCGTAGCGCTCTATGGGGTTGGCATAGCCCATGAGCACCACCGGCGTGTTGCTGTTGCTTAGCCGAAATTGGCGCACCATCTCCAGCACCTGCACCATGCCGATACCCATGGACAAGGCTTTGTCGCCCGAGCGCTGGATCACGGGGCCGTCGGCGCTGGGGTCGGAGAAGGGGACGCCTAGCTCGATGACATCGGCCCCGGCGGACACCATGGCATGCATGAGTTCCGGCGTCACATCTGCGAAAGGGAATCCTGCGGTGACATAGGGGATCAGGGCTTTACGGCCTTGGCTGGCTAAGTTAGCAAAAGTGCTCTGGATGCGGCTCATGCTTTGACTCCCAAGCCATGCAGACTGATGGGGTGCTCGATACCGCCTTTGACACTTTGGCCTTTGCAGCTTGGACGGCAATAAAAGTCCCCATCGCTAAGGTCTGCCACGGTACCGATGTCTTTGTCACCCCGGCCGGAGAGATTTACCAATATGGACTGATCGGCTCGCATGGTCTTGGCCAGCTGCATGGCGTAGGCCACCGCATGGCTCGATTCCAGCGCCGGGATGATGCCTTCGGTTCGGCACAGGTAGTGAAAGGTCTCCAGTGCCTGCTTGTCAGTAATGCCCACGTACTGTGCCCGGCCTATGTCGCTCAAGAAGGCATGCTCTGGGCCCACGCCAGGATAGTCCAGCCCGGCGCTGATGCTGTGGGTCTCGGTCACCTGACCGTTGTCGTCCTGCAAAACATAGGTCCGGTTGCCGTGTAATACGCCGGCGCTACCGCGCTGAATCGAGGCCGAGTGTTTGCCGCTGTCCAGTCCTTCGCCCGCTGCCTCGACGCCGATCAGCTGCGTGTTTTCAAAAGGAATGTAGGGGTAGAAAATACCCATGGCATTACTACCGCCGCCCACGCAGGCGATCACGGCATCGGGTTGGGTATTGGCCGCATGTTGCGCCGCCAGCATCTCCGGCATTTGGGCAATGCATTCGGTACCGATGATGCTTTGGAAATCGCGCACCATCATGGGGTAGGGGTGGGGACCGGCCACGGTGCCGATGATGTAGAAGGTGTTGTCCACATTGGCCACCCAGTCGCGCATGGCTTCGTTGAGCGCGTCCTTTAGGGTGCGGCTGCCCGACTCGACCGGGACCACGGTGGCACCCAGTAGTTTCATGCGATAAACGTTGGGGCTTTGGCGCTTGATGTCTTCGCTACCCATATAGACCACGCATTCCAAACCGTAGCGGGCGCAGATGGTGGCAGTTGCTACGCCGTGCTGTCCGGCGCCGGTCTCGGCGATGATGCGCGGTTTGCCCATGCGCTTGGCGAGCATGGCCTGGCCTATGGTGTTGTTGATTTTGTGCGCGCCGGTGTGGTTGAGGTCTTCGCGCTTGAGGTAAATCTGCGCCCCGCCTATTTCGCGGCTCATGCGGGCGACATGGTAAACCGGTGAAGGTCGCCCTACAAAATGGGCTAACTCAGACTTGAACTCCGCCACAAACTGCGGGTCATGCTGGTAGTGCGCATAGGCGGCTTTGAGTTCGTTGATGGCGTGGGTCAGTGTCTCGGAGACAAAGCTTCCGCCGTATTTGCCGAAATGGCCACGACCATCGGGTTGTTGGTAGTCAAGCATGCTCAATTTAATCCTGTAATGCGTTGGTCGGCGGCACGAACGGCGGCGACAAACTGATTCATTTTTTCGGAGTCCTTGATGCCCTTGAGGGTCCCGCCCCCAGGCGCATCGGCTTCCACTGCGGAACTGACGTCCACGGCCAGCGATTTACAGCGCGGCCGTAGCAGGGCGATGCCGTCGCCCACGTTTGCAGCAGTGAGTCCACCACTCAAGACGAGGTGAGCGTTGACGCTTGGAGGAAGCAGTGACCAATTGAATGCCTTACCGCTGCCGCCAAATCCTTCGACATGGGCGTCGAGCAGGATGGCTTGGGCGTGGGAGTAATCGAGCGCATATTTTACGAGGTCAAAGCCCGCCCCTGCCGGACCGGTGGGAATGCGCGCCGCACGCAAAAAAGGGCGCTTATCGGCACCTGCCAAGAGCGTGCAGGTTTGGGGGCTTTCGTCGCCATGCAACTGCAGCAGCGCAGTGGGTATCAAGGAACAAGCCGCGGCGGCATCGCCTGGTTCAGGATTGGCAAACAGCAGTACCGGCGTAATAAAGGGCGGCAGCAACTGCGCCAGTTGGGCAGCGCGCTCTGCGCTGACGGCACGCTCGCTTTTGGCGTACAGCACAAAGCCTATCGCGTCGACGCCGGCTGCGACCGCGGCCCGGACATCTTGCTCGCGGGTCAGGCCGCAAACCTTAATGCGGGTGCGTTGTGCGGGGAAGTGGGTGTTCATGGCAGCCAATCATACGCAGGAGTGTGTTCGGGCATGCCGAAGTGGGGGGCATAACGGGGGCCCAGAAAATACAGCCCTGCCGGGGAAAAAGTGGGTGCGGCCTGCTTGCGGTCGCGCGCCTGCAAGACCGTATCCATCCACTGCGGTGGTTCTAGGCCCTGGCCCACGCGAACCAGGGAGCCCATGATGTTACGGATCATGTGGTGCAAAAAGGCGCTCGCCTCGAAGTCGAAACGCCAATAGGCGCCGCGTTGCACCATGTCGATGCGCAGCAGGTTTTTGACCGGCGAGACCGCCTGGCATTCCGAAGCGCGAAAAGAGCTGAAATCGTGTTCCCCCAGCAGGTAAGCAGCCGCCCGGCACATGGCGGCGCCGTCCAACGGCTTAAAGCTCCAACCCACGCGGCCCGCTTCCAGAGTCGGCCGCACTTCGGACTGGCGCAGCACATAGGCATAGCGCCGGCTCTGCGCGCTGGCGCGGCAGTGAAAATCTGGCGGCGCGGGCAGAGCCCATTCAACGGCGATATCGCTGGGCAACTTGCTATTGGTGCCGCGCACCCAGGCGTGGTTGCTGCGCTCAACCGGGCTTTCAAAATGCACCACCTGCATCAGGGCATGCACCCCTGCGTCGGTGCGTCCGGCGCACAGCGTGGAAATGCGCGCGCCGGTGAATGCCGCTAGCGCAGCTTCCAGTCGGTCCTGCACGGTAAGCCCGGAGGACTGACTTTGCCACCCTTGATAGGGCAAGCCGTTATAGCTGAGACCCAAAACCATGCGCATCGCTAGGCCCTGATGCGGCAAGCCGAGAGGTGCATCACTTGAGTTTTGCCATAAGGATTAAGGCATTTTTACGCTGGGCGTCAGAACCCTTGGTAATGACTTCGTCCAAGAGGCTGCGCGCGCCTTGAAGCTCGCCGATTTCGATAAATTGTTTTGCCAATTCCATGGAGGTGTCCAACTGCTCTGAAAAGCTTTTCGTCTGTGGAGAAGGTGAAGCTGCCCAATCCAGTGACGGCGCGTCTAAGTCAAACGCCATGGGGTCGGATACTTGGGCTTTTGCGCCTGTGGCGGCGCCTTCTCCACCCTCGGTGAAGGATAGCACGGGGTCAATGCCGGGCGCGGCGCTTGCATGCTTGGCTAGCGGGCCCACCGCAGCCGTATTGGGGTAGCTTGGAGTGTCCGGCTCCATGGATTGCCTTAGCGCCTGAATCTGAGCCCAAGCTGTACTCTCGGAGCCTGCCAGCGCTTGCACTTGGTTTGCGCAAATGGCGAATTTGGTGGTGTCTTGGCGAGCGGCATAGATTTCCGCCAATTTCAGATGGATCGCCACGCGCTTGGGGTCTTGGGCCAAGCCCTCGCGCAGTATTTCTTCCGCTGGCCCGTCTTTGCCGTAGGCCAAATAGACGTCTGCCTCCGCTAAGGGATCCAACTCGGTGGCCAACATGGTGTGCTGCGCCTGTATCTGCCCGTTGGGTACGCTGGTTACCACTGGACCGCCGCCATAGGCCGCGTTATTGGCCTGTGTGTTCGTGGTCCACTGGGCCAGGTGGTTCTCTGCGGCAGCAGGCGCTGGTGCTTGTGCTTGTGCTTGGTGTGACTTGCGCTTGCGGACCCAAAAAATCGCGCCGACTCCCGCGCCCAAGGCACCAAGGCCAATCAGGAGCATTTCTAGTGAATTTGAAAGCGTTTCAGGTACCGGCCCCAGTAAATGGGTCTCCGCTTCCACGGAGGCAGGGCTGGACACTACTTCTTCCGAGGCCTTGGCGCCTGGCGTTAGCCCTGCTTGCGACGTGTTTGGAAGGGGTGCGGTAACTGGCGCTAAAGCGGCTACAGCCGTGTTGTGGGTAGCCTTCGAGCTCGGTGCATCGAGTTCCTGGGTGCGTTTGGCCGCACTAGGCGGTTTTTCTCGGTTTTCAGCAGGGCGCTTTTGGGTCTGTGCGCCTGCTAATTCGTTTGTGCTTATAGGCGGCAGGGCTGTGGCTTCTAAGGGTGACACTGCGCCAAGCGCAGCGGTGCTAGAGGGCGCAATGCGCTCTGCTACATCGGGTGCCGGTACAAGGCCATCATCTAGCGGTGGCAGATCCAATAGCAGACGGTAGGGGCGTACCAGATGGGTGGCGCTGGAAGACACCTCAATGACCAGATCGACAAAGGGCTCGGCAATGGGGCGTTCGCTGCGCAGCTTTATCAAGCGCGTTCCATTGGGGCGGCGTAGTAATTCGATCTGAACGTCGCCGATGGACGGGTGGTAGTCCATGTTCAGATCAAAAAATTTTTTTGGATCCGCGACGCGCGCTTTAAGGCTCAGCGCTTCCTGCGGCATGAGGTTGATCACCTCGATCTCCGCCACCAGGTTTTGTCCAAAGTAGGACCGCACGGCGATAGGCGCCAGCGTAAGTGCATTGGCAATGCCTGCACACAGCACGCCGCTGAACCAGAAAATGGCCACTGGCAGATTCACAGCTAAAGCGCGCGTCCAGCCCATGATTAGCCCCCCAATTTTCGACTGCCACTAGATAATTATCAAAAAGGTATCAATGTTAATTATGTATGGAGAAAAATAGTTGGAATCAGGTCCTGGCAGCTTGTACGTTTTT
>CAMCJY010000007.1 GCA_945875225.1 Comamonas sp. lk
TGCGGTCTTGTGACCGAAGCCTTAATGGGCCAAACCGTTTCCCTGTGCGGATGGGTCAATCGCCGGCGCGACCATGGCGGCGTGATTTTTGTGGACCTGCGGGACCGCGAAGGCTATGTCCAGGTGGTCTGCGATCCGGACCGCCCCGAAATGTTCAAGACTGCCGAAGGCTTGCGTAATGAATTTTGCGTGCAAGTGAAAGGCCTGGTACGTGCACGCCCCGAGGGCACGGTCAATGACAACCTGAAAAGCGGAAAAATCGAAGTCCTGTGTCAGGAGTTAACGGTGCTCAACCCGTCGGTGACGCCGCCCTTCCAGATCGACGAGGACAATTTGTCCGAGACCACACGCCTGACGCACCGCGTGCTGGACCTGCGCCGGCCCTATATGCAAAACAATTTGATGCTGCGTTACCGTGTGTCGATGGAAGTGCGCAAATTTCTGGACGCCAATGGCTTTGTAGATATCGAAACCCCGATGCTCACCAAGAGCACGCCCGAAGGCGCACGCGACTATCTGGTGCCCAGTCGGGTCCACGATGGCCAGTTTTTTGCGTTACCGCAATCGCCCCAGTTGTTCAAGCAATTGCTGATGGTGGCCGGTTTTGACCGTTACTACCAGATCACTAAGTGCTTTCGCGACGAAGACCTGCGCGCGGATCGCCAGCCCGAATTCACGCAGATTGATATCGAAACCTCTTTCCTCGGCGAGGAAGAAATTCGCGATATGTTCCAAGGCATGATTGCCACGATCTTTAAAAACATCATTGGCGTGGACTTGGGTAATTTTCCGGTAATGCGCTACGCGGACGCGATGCATATCTACGGTTCGGACAAGCCAGACCTGCGGGTGAAACTGCAATTTACCGAAATGACCGACGTCATGCAAGACGTGGACTTCAAGGTGTTTTCCGGCGCAGCGAATATGAAGGGCGGACGCGTGGTGGCGCTGCGTGTACCTGGCGGTTCGACGGAAGGCGGCGGTATCAGCCGTGGCGAGATTGACGCTTATACCGAGTTCGTCAAAATTTACGGCGCCAAAGGACTGGCCTATATCCGGGTCAACGATGCGTCCAAAGGGCCGGGCCAGGAGGCCACCGCGCGGTGGCCGGGTTTGCAAAGCCCCATCGTCAAAAACATCCATGATGCGGCGCTTGCCCAGCTGGTGGAGCGCACCGGCGCACAAGATGGGGATTTGATTTTCTTTGGCGCTGACAAAGCCAAAATCGTGAACGATGCGATCGGGGCTTTGCGCCTGAAGATCGGGCACAGCGATTTTGGAAAAAAGCAGGGTTTGTTCGAAAAAGGTTGGGCGCCCCTGTGGGTGGTGGACTTTCCGATGTTCGAGTTCGACGAGGAAGCGCAGCGCTACACGGCCACCCACCATCCGTTCACCGCGCCCAAAGATGGCCACGAAGACTGGATGGTCACGGCCCCCGAAAAATGTATTTCCAAAGGCTACGACATGGTCTTGAACGGATGGGAAATGGGCGGCGGCTCGGTGCGTATCCACCGCGCCGATGTGCAGCAAAAAGTGTTTGATGCACTCAAGATCACGCCCGAAGAAGCGCAGCTGAAATTTGGTTTTTTGCTAGACGCCTTGCAATACGGCGCCCCCCCGCACGGTGGCCTGGCCTTCGGTTTGGACCGCATCATCACCCTCATGACCGGCGCCGAATCCATTCGCGATGTGATTGCCTTCCCCAAAACCCAGCGCGCCCAGTGTTTGCTCACGCAAGCGCCCAGTCCGGTGGACGAAAAACAGTTACGCGAGTTGCATATCCGCTTGCGCAATCTGGACGCGGTCAAAGCCTGACAAGGCCGCGCCCGGCGTTTGCCTTCAGCGGCCCATGATGCGGCGGTAGGCCTGGCGCGTGGGCTCAGACACCGCGTCCAGGAGTTGGACGTAGCTGGTCTGGTGGCGTGCCAGCATGCGCGCCGAGGCCACCCAGCGCGATTTGCAAAACCAATGGCAGCTGTGCTGCATCAATAGCAACTCCGCAGTTAAGCAAAAGGACCGGTCCGGCCCGGACAGACTTGTTGCGTTGGCCATCACGCGGCTGATACCGTCGCCATGTACCCGCAGGATGTCGTGCAGACTGAAGGTGTTAGCGGGCAGCCAGCGCGTGGCCAGCGGCAAGCTCAGGGGCAGCGTGCTGGCGCGCAAGAGGCGCGGGTCGGCTTCTGCAGCCAAGTCTGTCAGCAGGCTTTGGAACTGGCCTTCCAGTTGGTTCTCGGTTTGGGCCAGCATGGACCAAATGCTTTGGCGCCGGTCCGCTTCCTGCTCGCCCATGGCGCGCAAATAGCCGTCTACCAGGGTTTGCATCAGGCTCTCAATCTGGTAGCGCCGCAAAAACCGGCCCAGTATCAGAACACGGCGGCGCTGCTCCAGCGAATTGCGCATTTGCAGGCTGAAGGCGAGTATCGCGAAAAAAACCAGGACGTTCATGCTGTGGTGCTGCCTTGGAGGACACGCATTCTTGGGGATGCCGGGCAAGTGTAGCGACTGCACTGGCCCCTGCCGGGCCCGCGCAGAGGCGGGAGGCACAATGCGGGTCTGCCCCACAACACCGCTTAGGCGTCCTCCCTTGAAAATTCCCCAATCCGTGCTGGTGGTGATCCATACCTCGTCTTTGCAGGTCTTGCTGATCCGGCGCACTGAGGCCGATGCGGCTGCGCCGGCCTTTTGGCAGTCGGTAACGGGTAGCAAAGACCACCCAGACGAAACTTTTGAGGAAACCGCCGTGCGTGAAGTGGCCGAAGAAACCGGTATCGACTGCGGCCCCGGTTCGCCGCTGCAGGGCAGTCTGCGCGATTGGGCGCTGGAAAATGTGTACCCCATTTACCCGCGCTGGCTGCACCGCTATGCGCCGGGCGTGGTCTTTAACACTGAGCATGTATTTGGTTTGCAGGTGCCAGAGGGCACCGCGGTGCAAATCAATCCACGGGAGCATGTGGCCTGGCAGTGGCTCCCCTTTGCACAAGCTGCGGCGCTGTGTTTTTCGCCTTCTAATGCCGAGGCCTGTTTACTGCTGCCACGATTTGCAGCCTGAGAGCGCACCGATGGCATCTGTTTTTCGCGTGGTGAGCTACAACATCCACAAAGGGGTGCGCGGCCTGGGTCCGGCGCGGCGTCTGGAGATTCACAATCTGCGCCAGGCGATTGGGGAGCGCATGTCTGACCATTTGCCTCTCGTTGCCGAGTTTGTTTTGCCGGGCTACGCGCCATCATGAACGCGGTGCATTTGCGTGCGCGCCACCGCCTGCATTTGCTGCAAGGTGCCAAGGAATTGTTCGATTCCGTGGCGCATGCCATCGCGCACAGCCGCCACGAGGTGCGCCTGGAAAGCTATATCTTTGCCTTTGACGAACAGGGCCAGGCGGTGGCAGCGGCCCTGGAGCGCGCGGCGCTGCGCGGGGTGCAGGTCTATCTCGTGGTCGATGGCATAGGCACACCCCCCTTGCCGGCGCAATGGACGGCGCGCTTTGATGCTGCTGGGGTGCATTGGCATCGCTTTTCACCTTTGGGTTGGCTGGGAGTATTTTTCCCGGTGCGCTGGCGCCGCCTGCACCGCAAGCTCTGCGTGGTCGATGGACAGGTGGCTTTTTGTGGCGGCATCAATGTGATGGATGATTTTTATGATCTGCGCCTGGGCACTTTGGATGTGGCGCGCCTGGACTTTGCGGTGCGGGTTCACGGCCCCTTGGTGCATGACGCACAAGCGCTGATGCAGCGCTTCTGGTCCCGACTTGATTTTGCGCATGGTTTGGAATCGCGCCAGTGGTCCAAGGCGCGCAGTCAATTGCAAACTGCCTTGCGCCCCCAACCCGGCCCCATGCGCGCACCCGCGCCACAGGATTCGCAGGGAAGCATACCGGCTGCGCTGGTGTTGCGCGACAACCTGCGTAACCGAAGCCGCATCGAGCAAAGCTACCGACAGGCTATAGGGCAGGCGCACCACGAGGTATTGATTGCCAATGCCTATTTCATGCCGGGACGTAAGTTGCGCCATGCGCTGGAACATGCGGCGCAGCGCGGAGTGCGGGTTTGCTTGTTATTGCAAGGGCGCTATGAGTATTTCATGCAGTTCCATGGCGCGCGCGCGGTCTATGGCAGTTTGCTGGCAGCGGGCGTAGAGATCCACGAATACCAGGGCGGTTTGCTGCATGCCAAAGTGGCGGTGATCGATAGCGTCTGGGCCACCGTGGGCTCGTCCAACCTCGAACCCTTAAGCCTCTTGCTGGCGCGTGAGGCCAACGTGGTGCTGCGCGATCCGCACTTCGCAAAGGTGCTGCGCCGGCGCTTGCGCACCGCGATCGAGCAGCAATCGGTGCAAATAGACCCGCTGCGCTATGAGCAGCGCGGCCGTTGGCAGCGCGCGCTAGACCTGTTGGCGCTGGTGATCATGCGTATCGGCTTGTTTGTGGTGGGCCGCCGCTATTGAGCTGCGCCAGCGAGCGTCCAATCCCGCGCAGGGCTCGAGTGCTTGGCGCCCGGACCTCAGCGCCCTAAGGAAACGCTGGTAATATGGTTTGATAGTCAACATAATTACAGCGCCATGAATCCATCTGACGAGGACGTTGGAACCCCGGTTTCCGTCAAAATCCGCGAGCGCATTCGGGCCGCGCGCAAGCGTTTTAACGCCAACGACAATATTGCCGAATTTATCGCGCCGGGCGAATTAGAAGCCTTGCTCGACGAGGTGGAAGACAAGATGCGGGGCGTGCTGGGCAGTCTGGTGATTGATACCGAGAACGACCACAACACGGGCAATACCGCCCGCCGGGTGGCCAAGATGTACCTCAACGAGGTGTTTCGGGGCCGCTATGTGGCAGCGCCTGCGATCACCGAATTCCCCAACGCTGAGCACCTTAATGAGCTGATGATCGTCGGCCCGATCACAGTGCGCAGCGCCTGCAGTCACCATTTCTGTCCGGTGATCGGCAATATTTGGATTGGCGTATTGCCCAATGAACATACCAACGTCATCGGCCTGAGCAAGTATGCGCGCTTGGCTGAATGGGTGATGGGGCGGCCCCAAATTCAGGAAGAGGCAGTGGTGCAACTGGCCGACCTGATTCAAGAAAAAACCCAACCCGATGGTCTGGCCATTGTGATGGAGGCCAGCCACTTTTGCATGTCCTGGCGGGGAGTGAAAGATATGGACAGCAAAATGATTAATTCCGTCATGCGCGGCGTGTTTTTGAAAGACCCGAATTTGCGCCGCGAGTTTTTGTCTCTGATCCCTAAGAAAGGCTAAACCATGTTGGTCCGTTTGCTTTATGCCAGTCGCGCTATTGACGCGGCAAGCGCAGGGATTGAAGGTATCTTGGCGCAGTCCCGTCAGGGTAATCCAGGGCTGGGGATTACGGGCATTCTTTGCTATGGTGGAGGCATATTTTTGCAAGCCATAGAGGGCGGGCGCAATGCGGTCAGTGAGTTGTACGGCCACATCCAGCGCGACCCGCGCCATAAAGATGTGATCTTGCTGCATTACGAAGAAATCAGCGAACGGCGTTTCAGCGGCTGGACCATGGGCCAGGTCAATATGTCCAAAATCAATGCCAGCATCTTGCTCAAGTATGCGGAAAAGCCCGAGCTAGACCCTTACAGCGTCTCTGGCAAAGTATCGCTGGCCTTGCTGGAAGAACTGATGGCCACCGCGTCCATCATGGGCCGGGCCTAAGCGGTTCGCCAATTGCCCATGGCAGCGCTGCTGGGTTGCGATTTTTCCAGCAGCCCGGGGCCGCGCAAACACATTGTTCTGGCCTGGGGGCATTGCGACGGTGCACGCCTCGTATTGGATAGCCTGGTTCGCTTGCAAAGCCTTGGAGCGTTTACCTCGGCGCTACACTCCCGTGCGGCCTGGATTGGCGGCTTTGATTTACCCTTTGGCCTGCCGCGTGAACTTGTCGAGCATTTGGGCTGGCCCACGCGCTGGGAAGATTGCATTGCCCATTACACCGCCTTGCCCCGGCCCCAGATTCGCGATCTATTCGCCGCTTTTTGCGACAGCCGGCCCGCTGGCGCCAAATTTGCTCATCGCGTCACTGACGGCCCTGCCGGCTCCAGCCCCTCCATGAAATGGGTCAATCCGCCGGTGGCCTTTATGCTGCACGCGGGCGTACCCGCCTTGCTGGCGGCGGGTGCGTATTTCCCTTGCTTACAAGCGCCCGATCCGCAGGCGGCGCGCATTGCCTTAGAGGCTTATCCGGGCATGCTGGCGCGCGAAGTCTTGGGTGCGCAAAGTTACAAAAGTGATGACAAAGCCAAGCAAACGCCTGAGCGCTTGATTGCCCGCAAAGACTTGATCAATGCCCTTGAGCTGGGTCAAACCCGTTGGGGCACACGCCTCAAGCTGAGCCACGCGCAGCGCGATGCCTTGGCGCAGGACGCCAGTGGCGATGCCTTGGACGCAGTTTTGTGCCTGGTGCAAGCCGCTTGGGGCCAGCGCACCCAAGCGCAGGGCGACGCGCGTTACGGCTTGCCCGCAGATACGGACCCTTTGGAAGGCTGGATACTGGGCGCTTAGGCTAGTGAGCGCTTGGCAGCTTGCGGTGGTGCTTTACTGCTTTGCGCTGCAGACCGCGCAAGCCGGATTTTTTTGCACGCGTAGCCGCGTCCATTCCATGCTGCGCGCATCCAGCATCAGCAAATAGCCGCTCAAGGAGGTGCCGGTCTGCGCCAGTAATTTGAGCGCCTCCAGCGCTTGCATCGCGCCTATCACACCGACCAGGGGTGCCAACACGCCCATGGTGGCGCAGCGCGCTTCTTCGGGTGGCACATCGGGTGCAAACACGCAGGCGTAGCAGGGCGCATGTACATCGCGCGGGTCATACACCGCAATTTGACCGTCCATGCCGATGGCTGCGCCACTGACCAGCGGTACACGCTGCTGCACACAAGCGGCGTTGATGGCTTGGCGGGTCTGGAAGTTATCGCAGCAATCGAGCACCACATCCGCCTGCGCCACCAGGCTCTGTAGCAGCCTTGCATCGGCGTGCGCTTGCAGCGCTTGCACCTGTACCGCCGGGTTCAGTTGGGCCAACGTGCTTTGGGCCGACAGCACTTTGGCTTGCCCAATGCGGTCCGTGCGGTGCATGATTTGGCGTTGCAAATTTGTCAAGTCCACCGTGTCGTTATCAACGATGGTGATGCTGCCCACACCTGAGCAGGCCAGGTACATGGCCGCCGGTGAGCCCAGACCACCCGCGCCAAGGATGAGCGCGCGCGATGCCAGGATGCGGCGCTGGCCCTCAATCCCGATGTCATCGAGCAGCAGGTGCCGCGAATAGCGCAGCAAATCTGCGTCGGACAGGCCCGGCTCAGACACCGGGACGCCTCATTGCTCTTTTTTCTCGGCGCTGCGCTCAACTTGCGTTTTGCTTATCAGCACCGGCTGGCCTTTGAGTTTTTTGAGTGCCTGGCCGAGTTGGAAGTCTTTGTCCGAGCCAAATTCCGGGGCGCGGCGTTCGGCCACCGGTTTACGCGATTCTTCTTCCAGGCGTTTCATGGCCTCTTCGCGTGCTTTCTCGCGGGCCGGGTCTTTCACTTCTTCGCCTTGGCCGCTGCTTAAATGTTTTTCCAAGTCCGCCTCGCGCGTGCGCAGGACGGCAAAGGGGCTGCCTTCTTCGGTGTCATCGACCATCAAATCTGGCACGATGCCCTTGGCCTGGATCGAACGGCCGCTAGGCGTGTAGTAGCGCGAGGTGGTGAACTTCAGGCCGGTCTCACCGCTCAAAGGCCGGAATGTTTGCACCGAGCCTTTGCCAAAGGTTTGCCCGCCCATGATGGTGGCGCGCTTATGGTCTTGCAGTGCGCCGGCCACAATCTCACTGGCCGAGGCTGAGCCTTCGTTCACCAGCACGATAAGCGGAATATTTTTTAACTGCGCCGGTAGCTTTTTGATCGGGTCCGCGCCCATCCGACCCATGTAGTCGCGCGCGTTGGCGCGCAGTGTTTGCCGGCTTTCCTCGGTCTGCCCATTGGTACTGACCACCGTCACGTTCTCGGGCAGGAAAGCAGCGGAAATCGCCACGGCGGCGTTGAGCAGCCCGCCCGGGTCGTTACGTAAATCCAGCACCATGCCTTTCATCTTCGGGTCTTGCTCATACAGCTCGTTGACTTTTTTCACAAAATCATCGACGGTCCGTTCCTGGAACTGGCTCACGCGGATCCAGGCGTAGCCCGGCTCTACCAGTTTGCCGCGCACCGACTGTTGTTTGATTTCTTCGCGGACGATGGTCACCGAGAAGGTTTTGTTTTCGTCTTTACGGAACACGGTCAACATCACTTTGGTGGCTGGCTCGCCGCGCATGCGCTTGACTGCTTCATTCAGGCTCAGTCCCTTAACCGCCGTGTCATCGACTTTGATGATAAGGTCGTTGGGCTTGAGACCAGCGCGGTCGGCCGGTGAACCTTCAATCGGCGAGACCACTTTGACCACACCGTCTTCCTGGGTGATTTCGATGCCCACACCGACAAATTTGCCGCTGGTTCCTTCACGAAACTCTTTGAAGGATTTTTTGTCGAAATACGTGGAATGCGGGTCCAGGCTGGAGACCATGCCGGTAATCGCGTCGGTGATCAGCTTTTTTTCATCCACGGGTTCCACGTAATCGCTTTTGATCAGGCCGAATACGGTGGAGAGCTGCTGCAACTCTTCCAAAGGCATGGGCGCCAGGGTACTGCGGGCCACGGTTTGTACCGAAACCGTCGTCAGCGAGCCGGCCAATGCGCCCAGCATCACCCAGCCTGCAATCTTTAATTTTTGACCCATAGTCGTACCCGTTTCATTGAATCCCTAAGTGCCTGGTGGCCAAAATGCCTAAGGCGAGCTCCTATTGTGCCTTTGAACGCGGCACATTGCGGGGGGCGGGGGTATACCCAGAACGCAACGACGCCTTCAAACCGCTTTGCCTTGCGCTGCCACCGCCTGCGCCGCTTGGGCTATGGCCTGTGCATCGCCTAAATAGTAGTGCCGCATCGGTTTCAGATCTGCGTCCAGTTCGTAAACCAGCGGTATCCCATTAGGGATGTTGACGCCCACGATGTCCTTGTCCTCGATGTTGTCTAGGTACTTCACCAGCGCGCGTATGGAGTTACCGTGCGCCGCGATGACCGGGCGCTTGCGTGCGCGCAAAGCCGGCGCGATGGACTCCTGCCAAAAGGGCATGACGCGCGCCACCGTGTCTTTCAGGCACTCGGTCAGTGGCACCTGGCCCGGCGTCAGCTTGACGTAGCGCGGGTCGCTGCCCTCGCAGCGCGGATCGCCGGCCTCTAGTGCCGGAGGCGGCACGTCAAAGCTGCGGCGCCACAGCAGCACCTGTTGCTCGCCGTACTGGCGCGCCATATCGGCTTTGTTCAGTCCTTGCAAAGCGCCGTAATGGCGCTCGTTGAGCCGCCAGCTGTGCACCACCGGCAGCCAGGTGCAGTCCATCTGGTCCAGGCAGTGCCATAAGGTGCGCGTGGCGCGCTTGAGCATGCTGGTGTAGGCCAGGTCGAAAGCATAGCCTTGGGCTTTGAGCAAACGCCCAGCGTTTTGCGCCTGTTCGATGCCCGTGGGCGTCAGGTCCACATCGGTCCAGCCGGTGAAGCGGTTTTCAAGATTCCAGGTGGATTGGCCGTGGCGTATCAATACAAGTCGGTGCATGGCAGGAAATAGAGGAGTGAGGGGGTTTGCAGCCGCGCGGACTGTGGGGGAACAGGGGGCATTCTAAAATGCCAGATTGTTCTCCCCCGAGTACCCTCAAGGAACCCTAGTGAAATTTATTCTCGAAAACTGGATGTTGATTACCCTGGCCCTGATTTCCGGCGCCCTATTGCTGGCGCCGGTGATGCAAGGCGCAGCCAGCGGGGGCCTGAGCGCCAACGACGCGGTGCAATTGATTAACCGGGAAAAAGCCGTCGTAGTGGATGTGTGTGAACCTGCGGAGTTTGCCTCCGGACACATCGTAGGTTCCAAAAATATTCCTTTGGCCGACTTGCCTGCCAAGTTGGCGACGGCGGTCAAAAACAAAGGCTTGCCTTTGATTCTGGTTTGCCAGTCGGGCGCGCGCTCAGGCCGCGCGATGGCTGCGGCCAAAACGCTGGGCTATGCGCAAGTCCACTCGCTCGGTGGCGGTCTGGCGGCTTGGAAAAGCGCCGGGCTGCCGCTAGAAAAAGCCTGATTTGCCGCCCTAAACCAAAGCTTTCCCATTGAGTCGATGATGCAAAACGTCAAGATGTACACCACCGCTGTTTGTCCTTATTGCGTGCAGGCCAAGCGTATTTTGAAGTCCAAAGGGGTGGAGTTGATCGAAGAGATCCGCATCGATACCAACCCGACTGAGCGCAGTGCCATGATGGAGCGCACCGGGCGGCGTACCGTGCCGCAAATCTTTATCGGCGATACCCATGTGGGCGGCTGCGATGACCTGATGGACTTAGACAGCCGCGGCGGCCTGATGCCCTTGTTGCTAGCGCCCTGAGCCAGCCTACAGCCCGCGCAGGCCTACTGCGATAATTCGGGGCGCCAAAGCCTAGCAAGCCCCAGCGCACCATCCCACTAGCCCTGCTTTTTTATGCTGGGCTTTGTTTTCAATTGAAAGATTCACGCCATGTCAGAACAAGCCCCGGTTTTCCAAATCCAACGCGTTTACCTGAAAGAGGCGTCGATGGAGCAGCCCAATTCGCCGGCCATCCTGCTCGAGCAAGAGCAGCCTTCGGTGGATATTCAACTGGGCATTGAAGCCAATCCGGTGGCAGAAGGCGTGTTCGAAGTCAGTGTGACGGCCACGGTGCATACCAAAATCAAAGACAAAACCGTGTTTCTGGTGGAAGTCAAACAGGCCGGTATTTTTGAAGTGCGCAACCTTCCCGAAGAACAAATGGGCCCGATCATGGGTATTGCCTGCCCGCAAATCGTATACCCCTACTTGCGCGGTAATGTGGCCGACCTGATTCAGCGCAGCGGATTTCCGCCGGTGCATTTGTCGGAAATCAACTTCCAGGCCATGTACGAGCAACAGCAAAGCCAGGCGGCGCAAAGCAGCGCAGCCGGTGCCTTGCCCCAATAAAGCAGCTGTTCGCTGGCTGGTGGATGCCAACAGCGATCAGCGCCTAAAGATGAGCGCATGAAAATCAGCGTAGCGGGGGCCGGTGCCTGGGGCAGCGCCTTGGCCGTCGCTGCAGCGCGCATGCCGCAACACACCGTCACTTTGTGGGCGCGTGACGCGCGCCAGCAACGCGCCATGCAAGCTGAACGGCACAACCCGCGCTACTTGCCGGGCCTGGCTTTCCCCGAAGGCCTGCGCGTTAGCCAACTCCAAGGCAATTACCTGCGTGCCCACCTGGCGAGCCAGGACCTGGTGGTCATCGCTACGCCCATGGCGGGCTTACGGGATATGCTGGTCCTGCTTGCAGACTTAGCCGTGCCCGTGGCCTGGTTGTGCAAAGGCTTTGAAGCTATCAGTATTCAGGGCGGCCAAGGCTTGCTAGGCCATGAAATTCAGGCCCAATGCGCGCCTGGCGTTTTCGGCGGTGTGCTCAGCGGCCCCAGTTTTGCTATGGAAGTGGCGCTGGGCCAGCCCACCGCACTGGTGGCCGCTAGCGCGCATGCCGCGGTGCGCACCGCGCTGGTAGATGCCTTTCACAGCCCGCAGTTACGGGTCTATGCCAGTGAGGATGTGCTTGGTGTGGAGGTTGGCGGCGCGGTCAAAAACGTCATGGCTATCGCTACTGGTTTGTGCGATGGCTTGCAACTGGGCCTGAACGCGCGCGCTGCCTTGATAACGCGCGGCCTGGCCGAAATCACCCGCCTGGGGCTGGCCCTGGGTGCCAAAGCAGAAACCTTTATGGGCCTGAGCGGTCTGGGCGACTTGGTCTTGACGGCTACCGGTGATTTGTCCCGCAACCGGCGCATCGGCTTGGCCTTAGCGCAGGGCCAGTCGCTGGAGCAGGCGGTGCAGTCGCTGGGCCATGTGGCCGAAGGCGTTTACAGCGCCCGTACCGTCTTGCAACGCGCAGACGCCTTAGGTGTTCAGATGCCGATCACACGTTGTGTGGTGGCGCTGCTAGAAGGCCAATTGCAAGCGAGCGAGGCGGTAGCGGCATTGATGGGCCGCGAACCCGCTGCCGAAACCTAAGTTGCGCGCTTAGCGCGGCATGGGCCGCTTGCCCCCACATGCTGCAGCCCGGCGCTTACAAAGCCTCAATGCGCGCTGCAATATGCGCCATGGCCTGGGGCACCTGGTCCACCAGCACCAGACACAACTCACCCGCTTGCAAATGCGCCAGCGCGGTGTCGATGGCTAAAAACTCCCCATAGATTTCGCTGCGTTGCGTGGTTTTTTTTGCGCCGGCCAGGCCCTCGCGCAGCAAAGCCATGACCTCCCCGTCCGATCGGCCGCGCTGGCACTGGTCTTCGTACATCACCACTTCGTCGAAAGCGTCGCCCAGGATTTGGGTGATTTGGCGAATGTCCTCGTCGCGCCGGTCGCCCGGCCCGCTGATGACCACCGAGCGCCGGCTCGCCGGCATGGCTTGCACCGCTTGCACCAGCGCCGCCATCGCGTCCGGGTTGTGGCCGTAGTCTGCAATGACGGTGGCGCCCTTGTAGTTGAAGATGTTAAAGCGACCCTGCGCATTGTCGTTTTCGCTGGAAAAACTGGCCAGGCCGGCGCGCACGGTTTCCCAGTCTAGGCCCAAGGCCCAGACTGCTGCCACACTGGCCATCACGTTTTCCACTTGAAAGCCGATGGCGCCGCCCAGCGTCATCGGAATTTCGCTCAGGTTCAGGTAATGCTTTTGTGCGCCCTTGGCGGCTACGATCTGACCTTTATCCACATAGACCACCGCATGGCCTTGGGCGCGGTGGGTCGCCATCACAGGGTGGTATTGGTCCAGTGCAAAGAAGGTGACCGCGCCTTTGCACTTGGCCGCCATGGCCGCTACCACCGGGTCGGTCGCGTTGAGTACGGCTGTGCCCTTAGCGGCCACGTTTTGCACAATCACGCGTTTTAGAACGGCCAACTCATCGACGGTGGTGATGTAGTTGAGCCCAAGGTGATCGCCGCTGCCCACATTGGTCACCACGGCCACATCGCATTTGTCAAAGGCCAGGCCCTCGCGCAAAATGCCGCCGCGGGCGGTTTCCAGTACCGCTGCATCCACGTCAGGATGGTGCAGCACGTTTTTTGCACTCTTGGGGCCGCTGCAGTCGCCGGTATCAATGCAATGGCCGTCCACATAGACGCCATCGGTATTGGTCATGCCGACACACCAGCCTTGCTGGGCCAGCAAGTGCGAAATCAGGCGCACTGTTGTGGTTTTGCCGTTGGTGCCGGTGACAGCCACCACGGGTATGCGGCCATCCTGCCCGTTTTTGAACAGGCTGGACATGATGGCTTCGCCCACCGGCCGGCCTTTACCAAAGGACGGGCTAAGGTGCATGCGCAAGCCCGGCGCGGCATTAACTTCTACTACGCCGCCGCCTTGTTCCTCGATGGGCCGCAAGATGCTGTCGCACACCAAATCCACGCCGCAAATATGCAAACCCACCATGTGCGCCGCAGTGACTGCACGGGCGGCAACGTCGGGATGCACGTCGTCGGTGACATCGGTGGCCGAGCCGCCGGTGGACAGGTTGGCATTGTTACGCAAATTGACACGCTGGCCTTTTTGCGGGATGGAGTCGGCTTCAAAGCTTTGAGCGCGTAAGCAACTGCGGGCAATATCGTCGAATCGGATTTTGGTGAGCGAGGTGGCATGCCCGTCTCCCCGGCGCGGGTCGGCATTGACCATGTCCACCAGCTGCGCCACGGTATGCACGCCGTCGCCTACGACTTTGGGCGGGTCGCGCCGTGCTGCGGCCACCAATTTGTCGCCCACCACCAACAGGCGAAAGTCGTTACCCGGCAAATAACGCTCCACCAGCACGGTGTCACGAAATTCGGTAGCTACCGCATAGGCTGCGCGCAATTGCGCCTCGTTCAGAATATTGACCGTTACGCCCTTGCCCTGGTTGCCGTCCAGGGGCTTGACGACTACGGGCAAGCCGACTTCTTGCGCCGCTTTCCAGGCGTCGTCCGCATCGCGTACCGCGCGGCCGCGCGGCACCGGCACGCCCGCGGCATGCAGCAAACGCTTGCTTAGTTCTTTGTCCTGGGCGATGGCTTCGGCGATCGCGCTGGTGGCGTCGATTTCGGCCGCTTGTATGCGTCTTTGCTTGCTGCCCCAACCAAAGCGCACCATGCTGCCATCGGTCATGCGGCTGTAGGGAATATTGCGCGCGAGCGCAGCGTTCACCACCGAGCCAGTGCTCGGGCCCAGGCGCATGTCTTCGTCGAGTTCGCGCAATTGGTGCAGCACGCTGGTCAGGTCAAAAGGCGTGTCGTCCAGGGCCGAATGGCACAGCTTTTGCGCCAACTCCAGCGCTAAGCGCCCGACGGCCTCTTCGCTGTACTCCATCACCACCTGAAACACACCGGCCTCCAGGGTAGGCTTGGTGCAGCTGAAAGTGACGGGGCAACCGGCCTGTGCTTGCAAGCCCAAAGTAGCCAATTCCAGCACGCGGGCCAGGGGCACCGTGTCTGCGTGGCCTATGGGCTGGAAGGGGCTGATTTCAGGAAAGCGCGCTCGCAGCCGGGTTTCAAAGCCCTGCATGTCCGCAACATCCCATTGCGCAGGAGCGCAGGTGACGACGGCTTGGATGGCGGTATGGTAGCTCCAGAGATTGGGGCCGCGCAGGGCGCGAATGCGGGTGACTTCCATGGTCGTGGTTCGTGGTGCAGCTCAGCGTATGCGTAAAGGGGGCGCTAGTAAGGCGTTTTTTGCGGATTGGACTCGAAGGTGCGCAATCCCGCAGCAATCAATTCCGGTGTGATGTCCAGGGCCCAGGCGGCGGCCACTGCGGCCATCACCATCTCGGGCAGCGCGGCTTTGGTGGGCTTCAAGCTATCGAGTCGCAGCAAAGGCCGTTCTTGCGCGCCATGAGCGAGCACGATATAGCCCTCGCGCAGGCAAACCACCTGATGGCCTTGCGCACGGTGTGCTAGCAGCGTGGGGTGTTCGGGTGAGGGCGCGTAGAAGATGACGCGACCGTCGCAGAGTTCGGCCAGCTCCAGCGCCTGTGCATCCCTGGCGTTGATGACGGCCGTGCCGCTGGGCAATACGACGTCCACTTGGGTGCGGGCAACCTTGAAAGTTTGCTCGGCGTCAAGGATGTCGAAATCGCTCAGACCTTCGTGCCAGCTGACATCGGAGACCACGCCCACCTGGCATTTATCGTAGGCCAGGCCTTGGCCCAGAATCGTAGTGCAAGGGTTTTCAAACACTGCAGCCTGCACCGAACGGTTCATCAAAATGCGCTGGCCCGCGTCCCAGTTGCTGCTGTCGGCGGCGTCTAGCGTGCGGCTGTCCAGGTACAAACCTTCGCTACAGGCCAGGCCCACATGCTTGCCGCTGATGTGCACCAGCCAGGCCACCAGGCGTGCCATGCGGCCGGTGTTGTGGGTGCCGGTGATGCCGACAATCGGGATGCGTCCGTCTTGCTTGTTGTCAAACAAGTGGCTGATGATGGCCGTGCCCACCGCTTGGCCCGGGCCATTGGCCGGTTTGATATGGGCTAGCAGCCCGGGGCTGGCGTTGACTTCGATGACCGCGCCGCGCTGGCAGTGCAAGGGCTGGCTGCAGTCTTGCAAGACCATATCCACGCCTGCGATATCCAGCCCCACCACCCTGGCCGCCAATGCAGCGGCGGCGGCCACACTGGGATGCACCTGGTCAGTGACGTCCAGTGCGACATTGCCGTTGCGTTGGATCAGAATGCGTTGATCCGCTGGGGGAATCGATTGGGGGTTGAGGCCCACGCGCTCAAGCTCCAAAATCACTTCAGCATTTTCACTGGGCACCACAACGTTCAGCGGAGACCCCTCGCCGCGCCCGCGCCGGGGATCATTATTGATTTGCTGGTTAGCCAATTGGTCAATGGTGGACAGGCCATCGCCTCGAACATGCAGCAAGTCCCCGCGCGCCGCAGCCACTACACGTTTACCGACCACCAGCAAGCGGTGTTCGTCGCCTGCAATGAATTTTTCTACGATCACGCTGCCGCCGCCTTTGCGGTGCGCCAACTGGTAGGCAGCGCGTACCTCTGCTTGCGTGGATAGATCCAGGGAAACGCCTCGTCCATGGTTGCCGTCATAGGGCTTGAGCACCACCGGAAATCCTAAGCTTTGCGCCGCTTGCCATGCGGCATCGGCGCTTTGCACCAGTTCGCCCTCGGGCACGGGAACGCCGCAGGCCTTTAGCAGAGACTTGGTCAAATCTTTGTCACTGGCAATCTCTTCGGCAATTGCGCTGGTTTGGTCGGTCTCGGCGGTCCAGATACGCCGCTGCGCGATGCCGTAACCTAGCTGCACCAAATTGCCATCGGTCAGGCGCGTTTGCGGTATGCCGCGTGCAGTGGCGGCATCGACAATGTGCGCAGTGCTCGGCCCCAAGCAGAGCGCGTCCACCATGTCGTGCAGTTCTTGCACTGCCTGGGCCGCGTCAAAGGGCGTGTCATGGATGGCCGCCTCGACCAAGTCGCGCCCCAGATGCAGAGCGCGTCGGCCCACATCTTCCTGGCGGGTGCGAAAGGCCACTTTATACACACCGGTTTGAGAGGTTTGGCGCGCTTTGCCAAAGCCCGTGCGCATGCCGGCCATGTTTTGCAACTCCAGGCAGACATGCTCCAAAATATGGGCCGCCCAGGTGCCCTCTTGCAGGCGCTGCAAAAAGCCGCCACGCACGCCGGGGCTGCATTCATGCTCTATCAAGCTGGGTAGGTAGCCGGTCAGGCGCTCGTAAAAGCCGGGTAGGGTGTTAGACGGGAAATCTTCTAGGGCCCCAATGTCCACCCATGCCTCTATCACTGCCCGGTAGGTCCAGATATTGGGTCCGCGCAGGTGGTTCACCCGCAAAATATCGATTTTTTTCTGGCGCGTCATGCGTGAGAGCGTAAGTTCAAGTCCACCGGGCTGGTTCGTCGTGCGTTGTGTATTCTCGCCGAAAGCGCTGCGCTCCCTTGGGAGGCTGGCCCCGGCTCAGGCATAGTAGGGGGTTTGGACGCGCTGCGCCCCCCGCCTTGGGGCCGCGCAAGCGGCCGTGTTTTACTTTTCAATTTGGCATTTCCATGAATCACAAGCAAGCGCCCGGCCCCTTGGGCGCAGTGAATATTCCCCCAGCCTGGCACGATGCGCTCGCGGCGCAACTCTCATCTGATGAAAACGTTTGTGCGCTTCTGGAGGTTGACCTGGACGCCCAGATGCGCTTTATCCCCAGTGTGCTGGTGGCCACCAATAAGCGCTTGCTCAGCGTGCAGCCTGCAGGCGCGCAAAGCTGGGATTACCGGCCTGGCCTGCGCCTGGAGCACCATGACCACGCTGGTGTGGGGCACCTGCAATTGCAAGACGAACAAAGCCTGTTGGCGCA
>CAMCJY010000008.1 GCA_945875225.1 Comamonas sp. lk
GCCATCATCAACTACATCCGTCGCAATTACGGCATGCTGATCGGCGAGCCCACGGCCGAAGCCATCAAAAAACAAATCGGCTCGGCCTTCCCCGGCTCTGAAGTCAAGGAAATGGAAGTCCGTGGCCGCAATCTGTCGGAAGGCGTGCCCCGCTCCTTCACCATTTCTTCCAATGAAATTTTGGAAGCGCTGACGGATCCGCTCAACAACATCGTTTCGGCGGTAAAAAATGCGTTGGAACAAACTCCGCCCGAGCTGGGCGCTGATATTGCTGACCGGGGCATGATGCTTACCGGCGGCGGCGCGCTCTTGCGCGACCTAGATCGCTTGCTCGCCGAGGAAACCGGCCTGCCGGTGCTGGTAGCCGAAGACCCCTTGACTTGTGTGGTGCGCGGTTGCGGCATTGCATTGGAACAAATGGAACGCTTGGGCTCTATTTTTACCAACGAATAAGCGCCGGACACAGCGATGGCGCTGGCTTCGCTGGGCCGAGACCCCCCTCCGTTTTTCCGACAAGGCCCCTCGGCCCTGTCGCGTTTGGTGGTGTTCAGTGCTATGGCGCTTTTGCTGATGGTGGCCGATGCGCGGTTTCACATGGTGCAGCCCTTGCGCGCCAGCATTGCTACCGCGCTCTACCCGCTGCAATGGCTGGTGTTGCAACCTTTGGTTTTATCGCGGCAGGCCAATGAGCGCATGGACGGCATGTTCGTCAATGAAATCGCGCTGCGCCAATTGCGCCAGCAGCTGGCCGAGCAGCGCCAGCGCGCCCAGCAAACCGAACAGCTGACGCTGGAAAATCAACGTTTACGCGGCATTTTGAATTTGCAAGAGCGCCAATTGCCCGGCACGCTTGCCGCCCAGGTGGTGTACGACGCCGCCGACCCGTATACCCGCAAAGTGGTGCTTGACGTGGGTGAGCGCCAGGGCGTGCATCTGGCCTCGCCGGTGATTGATGAGTTTGGCGTGATCGGCCAGGTGACGCGCGTCTTTCCCCTGTCCAGCGAGGTGACGCTGATTACCGACCGCGACCAGGCGATTCCGGTACTCAATGTGCGCACCGGCGCACGCGGTGTCGCCTATGGTGAAACCACCCGCAATGCCGATGCGCTGGAACTGCGCTTTATGGCCGCCAATGCGGATGTGACGGTAGGCGATGTGCTCACCACCAGCGGTGTCGATGGCGTCTATCCGCCGGGCTTGCCGGTGGCCCGTGTGGACAAAGTGGAGCGGCGTACCGAAGCGGTGTTTGCGCGTATCGAATGCGTGCCTATCGCCATGGTCGCGGGCACCCGCCATGTGTTGGTGCTGCAACCCGCTGCGCAGGCCGCCGTGGCACGACCGCCTCCTGAGCCCGAGCACAAGCCTGTGCGAAGCGGAGGCCGCCGATGATCATGCGCCCAGGTCAACGCCTGCTTATGCCGGTGAACCCCGCTTTTTTATGGCTGAGCCTGCTATTGGCTTTTTCTGCCAACATGCTGGGCAATATGCTGTTGTGGGGCCGCGCCGCCTGGGCGCCTGATGTGCTGTCCATCGTGCTGGTTTTTTGGACGGTACACCAGACCATGCGGGTGGGTATCGCCGCCGCATTTGTGTTCGGCTTGATGCTCGATGTGTACCAGGGGGGCTTGCTCGGGCAGCACGCCATGGCCTACACGGTGCTGAGCTATTTTGCGATCATGGTGCACCGTCGCTTACTCTGGTTCAGTTTGCGTGAGCAAACCATGCAAGTACTGCCCTTGTTTGCGTTAGTGCACACGGTGGAGCTACTTCTCAACGCCATGATTGGCGGCAATTTTCCGGGCTGGTGGGTGCTGACGGCACCGGTAGGTGAGGCACTGCTGTGGCCGGTAATCAGCTCGATGCTGCTGGCGCCGCAGCGCCGCGCGCCGGACCCGGACGACAACCGTCCGCTCTAGCCAAAGTGCACCATGGACTTGCGTAATATCGACCACGACTTGCACCGTTTTCGGCAGCGCATTTTTGTGTTCACGATACTGGTTTTGGTGTGCTTTTTGCTGTTGCTGCTGCGCCTGATGTATTTGCAGTTATGGCGCCACGACGACTTGCTGGCGCAGGCCGAAAGCAACCGTACCGCTATCGTGCCTATCGTGCCCAACCGGGGCTTGATTCAGGACCGCAACGGCATTGTGCTGGCCAGCAATTATTCGGCTTACACGCTTGAAATAACGCCTTCAAAAACCAATGGGCTCGAAGCAACCATAGACGCTTTATCCGAGGTCATTGAAGTCACACCGCGCGACCGCCGCCGCTTCAAAAAACTGCTCGACGAGTCCAAGACCTTTGAGTCTCTGCCTTTGCGCAATCGCTTGACCGATGTCGAGGTGGCGCGCTTTGCAGCCCAGCGTTTTCGTTTTCCTGGCGTAGAGATCAAGGCCCGCTTGTTTCGCAATTACCCCTACGGCGAATTGGCCAGCCATGTGATCGGCTACATCGGACGTATCAACCAAAGCGAAAAAGAAAAAATCGAAGACGATGATGATCAGGCCAATTACCGCGGCACCGAATACATCGGCAAGCTCGGCGTGGAGCAAAGTTTTGAGCGCCAGTTGCACGGCATTACCGGCGTCGAACATATTGAAACCTCGGCCGGCGGCCGGGCGACGCGGCGGCTCAGTAGCAGCAAAGCCACGCCAGGCGATACGGTAGTTTTGACCATCGACATCAAGCTACAGCAGTTGGTGGAGAGCATGTTTGGTGAGCGGCGCGGCGCGCTGGTGGCTATCAACCCGCAAAACGGCGATGTGTTGGCCTTTGTCAGCAAACCTACTTTTGATTCGAATCTATTTGTGGAAGGCATCGACCAGGACAGCTGGCAAACGCTCAACGAATCGCCGGACAAGCCCTTGCTCAACCGCGCTTTGCGTGGCACCTATCCGCCAGGTTCGACCTACAAACCCTTTATGGCGCTGGCCGCGCTGGAGACCGGCACGCGCAAACCCAACACCTTGATCAACGACCCGGGCTTTTATATGTTTGGCGGCCACCGCTTTGGCAGCCCGGAAAATGAACGTGGCGGCATCATGGACATGCGCCGGGCGATTGTGGAGTCGAGCAACGCCTATTTTTATTCGCTGGCTAACGAGTTGGGCGTGGACACCATGCACGACTTTATGAAGCCCTTGGGCTTTGGCCAAACTACCGGTATCGATGTGCTGGGCGAAGTGCGAGGGGTGCTGCCCAGCCAGGAATGGAAGCGGCGCTATTACAGCAAGCCCGAACTCCAAAAATGGTATGCGGGTGAGACGATTTCTCTGGGCATAGGCCAAGGCTACAACAGCTTTACCATGCTGCAGCTGGCGCAGGCCACGGCCGCTGTGGCCAACAAAGGAATCAAATACACCCCGCGTCTGGTGCTGGCCACCGAAGACGCCAGCAAGCATGCGCGCATCGAACGCCCGGCCCCACCCCCCCAAGACCTGAAGCTTTCACCCGAAAACATCCATGTGATTGTTCAGGCCATGGTCGGCGTGACCCAGGAAGGCACCTCGGCGCGCGCGTTTACCGGGGCTGGCTACTTGAGCGGCGGCAAAACCGGCACGGCCCAGGCGGTGAGCCTGGCCAAGAACGAAAAATATAACGCGGCGCGCATGGATGAGCACCAACGTGACCATTCCTTGTATATCGCATTTGCGCCCGCTGAGGACCCGAAAATCGCGTTGGCCGTGATTGTGGAAAACGCGGGCTTCGGATCCACGTCGGCAGCGCCGATTGCCAGGCGCGTGTTTGATTACTGGCTGTTGCAGCACTACCCCAATGCCGAGGACTTAGCCGCCGTGCGCAAAGGCCAGGCCACCGCACCCATTGGCAAACCGCGCACGGTGGCCGAGGTCAGCTGGCCGCCGCCTTTGCAAACCGCTGAGCCGCCAGGCTTGGTCGTAAAACCCTAAGCGCCGCGCTGCATCAGGCCAGAAACGCATCCCAGGAGGTTTTGGCAATCAAAGCCGCTACCACCAGCATAAACATGACGCGCACAAAGCCGGTGCCGTGTTTGAGCGCCAAATGGGTGCCCGCCAGGCTGCCCACCATATTGGACAGCGCCATGGCCAGCACCAGATGCCACCAGACATGACCTTTCCAAGCGAACAAGACCAGGGCCGCCAGATTGCTGGCGGTGTTGAGCAACTTGGCGCTGGCCGATGCATGCAAAAAGTCATAGCCAACCACACGCACCAGCAAGAACACAAAAAAACTGCCGGTCCCCGGCCCGAAAAAACCATCGTAAAACCCCACCAGCGCACCGATGGCTGCAAGCACCAGTGCTTCGCGGCGGCCTGCAAAGCGCGGCGCATGTTCGCGCCCTAAGTCTTTTTTCGCCAGCGTATAAGCCAGCAACAAGACCAACAGGCCAGGCAGAATTTTGCGCAGCAATTCGGGCGAGACCACGGTAACCAGCCAGGCGCCGGCGAATGCGGCTAGCAAGGCCGCTAGCGCCGCCGGCAGTAGCGCACGCCAGGCCATGCGGACCCGGCGGCTGTATTGCAAGGTGGCCAATCCCGTGCCCCAGATGGACGCGCCTTTGTTGGTGCCAAACAAGGTGGCCGGCGGCGCGGACGGAAATACTGCAAACAAAGCAGGCACCAGAATCAATCCACCGCCCCCGACAATCGAATCGACAAAACCAGCTAACAGCGAAGCGACGGAAACAAGCAACAATTCCATGGGGGAGTGAGGTACAAAAAAGGTGTCGCAGGAACGCGCTGCCAGGGGCCGGACATCTAGGACGCCAATCCGGCCAAGTGTAGGGGCTGGCAAGTGCGCTCCAGCAGAACCGGCAAGCGAAAAAAAGCGGACAAAAAAAAGCACCGACAAGGTCAGTGCTTTTTGCCCCTTGAAGAGGTCTATTAACCTTGGCATTGCCAGAGTCTTATGGTCTCCTCGGAATCGCTCGCGGCCTGGTGGGCTGCCCTTCGCTTTTCGAAGTGTGGCCTGTATCTAGGCACCCGTGCACTGTAGTGCTGTGGCGCCGGACAAACATCAGGACTTACCCTTGCGTGTTTCCCCCTAGTTCTGGGCGTCTTCGCTTATCCACTGGGCGGCTTTTTCGGCAATCATCAGGGTGGGTGAATTGGTGTTACCGCTGGTGATAAAGGGCATCACGCCCGCATCGACCACGCGCAGCCCGGCCACGCCGCGCACATTCAGGCGCGGGTCCACGACCGCCAGCGGGTCATCGGCGCGGCCCATTTTGGTGGTGCCTACCGGGTGAAAAATCGTGCTCGCGATGTCACCGGCTAGCTTGGCCAATTCTTCGTCGCTCTGGTATTGCATGCCGGGCTTGTATTCCTCGGGTGCGAAGGCTTGCATCGCGCTTTGCGCCATGATGCGCCGGGTCACCCGCAGCGAATCGGCGGCCACTTTGCGGTCGGTATCGGTGCTGAGGTAGTTGGGTGCAATCGCCGGGGCGTCGCGAAAGTCTGGGGTGCGAATGTTCACCGTGCCTCGGCTGGTGGGGTTGAGGTTGCAGACACTGGCCGTCATGGCATTGAAGGTGTGCAGCGGCGAGCCAAAAGCGTCTAGGCTGAGCGGCTGCACGTGGTACTGGATATTCGGGTAAGGCTGCTGCGGGTCGCTGCGGGTGAAAGCGCCTAACTGGCTGGGCGCCATGCTCATGGGCCCGCTGCGTTTCAAAACATATTCCAAGCCGATACGTGCTTTGCCCCACAGGCTGGAGGCCATGGTGTTCAGGGTGGGCGTGTTTTTCACTTTAAACACCGTGCGAATTTGCAAATGGTCTTGCAAATTGGCGCCCACGCCCGGCAAGTCCAGCCGCAGCGCAATGCCCTTGGATTGCAGCAGCCGGGCCGGCCCGATACCCGAGAGTTGCAGCAACTGCGGCGAAGCCACCGAACCAGCGCTCAAAATAACTTCGCGCCGCGCATGGGCCGTCACCATTTCCTGGCCATTCCAAACCTTGACGCCACTGCAGCGCAAAGGCTTTGCGGTGCCTGGGTGGTTTTCCAGTACCAGCTCGCTCGCCTGCGCGCCGGTCCAGAGTTCAAAGTTAGGCCGCGCGTAGCAGGTAGGCCGCAAAAAGGCCTTGGCCGTGTTCCAGCGCCAGCCGTTTTTTTGGTTGACTTCAAAAAAGCCCACGCCTTCGTTGTCACCCCGGTTGAAGTCTTCGGTCGCCGGGATGCCCGCTTGCACCGCCGCCTGGGCAAAGGCTTCCAGCACCTCCCAGCGCAGGCGCTGCTTATCCACGCGCCACTCGCCGCCGGCGTTGTGGTGGCGCAGCAGCGTGCGGTAGGGGGTATCGCCGTCCTGCATCAGCGCCGGTGCGGTGCCGCGCGCGCCGTGCAAAGCGTTGGCGCCTTTGTAGTGGTCTTCGTGGAGTTGGAAGTAAGGCAGGCTGTTGTCCCAGCTCCATTGCGGCTCACCGGTCACATCGGACCAGCGGGCGTAATCACGTGACTGGCCGCGCATATAAATCATGCCGTTGATACTGCTACAGCCGCCCAGCGTTTTTCCGCGCGGATAAATCAGGCTGCGGCCATTGAGCCCGGGCTCGGGCTCGGTTTTGAACAGCCAATCGGTACGTGGGTTGCCGATGCAATAAAGATAGCCCACTGGGATATGAATCCAGTGGTAATCGTCGCGCCGACCGGCTTCAATCAGCAACACACGTTTGGACGCGTCGGCGCTCAGGCGGTTGGCCAGCAGGCAGCCGGCTGTTCCTGCGCCGATGATGATGTAGTCAAAAGTGGTGTCGTTCATTCGATGGATGGAGAAGCAGTATCGGCCTGCTGGCGCGCGCTTACTTACCACTCCATTGGGGCTTGCGCTTTTCTTGAAACGCAAGTTGGCCTTCGCGTGCGTCTTCGGTCAGGGTAAAGAGCGCAATTTGGCTCTCGGTAAAAGCCATGGATTCTTCAAACGCCATGGTCTCCATTTTCTTAAGCATGTACAGCCCGCGCCGCACCGCAGCGGGCGACTTGTCCAGTAAACGCTCGAGCAGCCATTGCAGCTTGGCATCCACATCGCGGTCTATGTAATTAACCAGACCAAACTCCAGGGCCTGCATGCTACTGATGGGTTCGCCGGTAATGCACATCTCCACCAGCGTGCGGCGCGGAATAAGGTGTTGCAACACACTGAGCACCTGGGCCGGGAATACGCCTACTTTGACCTCGGGCAAACCAAAGACCGCGTGTTCTGCGGCCACCGCCATATCGCACATGGACAAGAGGCCCATGCCCCCGGCCATGCAAGCGCCATTGACCCGCGCGACCAGCGGCACATAGCTGGCCTTGGCTACGCGCAGCAGCTGCGCCAAATGGCCTAAGGGTTCGGAGTAATCGGTGGTGAAGGCCTGCGCGTTTTGCAGATCGGCCCCGGCACAAAAAGCTTTGTCGCCGGCGCCCGTGAGCACGATGGCGCGCACACTGCGATTGCTTTGTGCCGCGCTGATGGCTGCCGCCATACCGGCCAAAACGCCATGGCTCATGGCATTGCGGCGCGCTTCGCGGGTGATGGTCAGCCACAGTACTGGGCCGCGCAGTTCGACAGATAAATCGGGGCTGGTCAGGGCGCTGGTGTCCATACAAAACTTCCTGCGAAATAGGTTCGGTGACTGGGATCGGTGCAAGGGCTGCGACGCCCCAAGCATACAAGTGCGCGCCTAGCGCCCGCCGCCCACGTCCAAGAGCGCGCCGGTGCAGTAACTCGCTTGTGGGCTGAGCAGCCACACAATGGCGTTGGCCACCTCCTGCGCGCTGCCCGGACGCTGCATAGGCACTTGGGGGGCCAGGCGCTGCGCCCGATCGGGTTCGCCGCCGCTGGCATGGATGTCGGTCTCGATGATGCCCGGGCGCACGGCATTCACGCGGATACCCTCGGCAGCCACTTCTTTGGCCAGGCCAATGGTGAAAGTGTCAATCGCCCCTTTGCAGGCTGCGTAGTCCACGTACTGGCCGGGGCTACCCATCCTGGATGCGGCGCTGGACAGGTTGACGATGCCGCCGCCGGTGCCGCCATAGCGCGTGCTCATACGCAATACCGCTTCGCGGGAGCACACAAAGCTGCCCAGTACATGGGTGTTGAGCATGCGCGACAGGCGCGCCACGCCCATAGCGTCCACGCGGGAGCTGACATCGACCACGCCGGCGTTATTGACCAAAGCCGCCAAGGGCCCCCACTTTGCGTCCATGCGCGCAAACATCGCCATCACTTCGTCTTCGCGGCTGACATCGGCTTGCAAGGCCATGGCCTGGCCGCCGCTGTCGCGGATGCTGCGTACCACCTCGTCGGCAGCCAGGGAGTTGGATTGGTAATTGACCGCGACCGCATAGCCCGCTTGCGCTGCGGCCAGCGCGGTGGCCGCGCCAATGCCGCGCGAGCCGCCGGTGACCAGCAGGACCGGAGCGTTCATGGGCGCCGCCGCATAGGCTCTGGTCAGGCCTTGCGCAGGGCGCGCGCCGCGTCCAGCGCAAAATAGGTGAGCACACCATCTGCGCCAGCGCGTTTGAAGGCCAGCAGGCTCTCCAGCATCACGGCCTGACGGTCGAGCCAGCCGTTTTGCGCTGCGGCCATGAGCATGGCGTATTCGCCGGACACCTGATAGGCAAAGGTCGGCACCTTGAATTCGTCTTTGACACGGCGCACCACGTCCAGGTAGGGCATGCCGGGCTTGACCATTACCATGTCGGCGCCCTCGGCAATGTCCATGGCCACTTCGCGCAGCGCCTCGTCGCTATTACCCGGATCCATTTGGTACACCTTTTTATTGCCTTTGCCCAGATTGGCGGCCGAGCCCACGGCGTCGCGGAAGGGGCCGTAAAACGCGCTCGCGTACTTGGCGCTGTAGGCCATGATGCGGGTGTGCACCAATTTTTCCGCTTCCAGCGCCTGGCGGATGGCGCCTATGCGCCCGTCCATCATGTCGCTGGGTGCCACGATATCCACGCCGGCGCGCGCTTGCGTGAGCGCTTGCTGTACCAGCACGGCGGTGGTTTCGTCATTCAGGATGTAGCCTTCGGTTTCGGGTCGGGTGTCGGGCAGGCCGTCCTGGCCGTGGCTGGTAAACGGGTCTAGCGCCACATCCGTCATGATGCCCAACTGCGGAAACTCTTTTTTCAGGGCGCGTACGACGCGCGGCACCAAGCCGTCGGGGTTGAGCGCCTCGGCGCCGTCATAGGTTTTGAGCGACGGGTCGATCACCGGGAACAAAGCCATCACCGGGATTTCCAGCTCCACGCAGGCCTGGGCCACCGGCAGCAGCAAGTCCAGGCTCAGGCGCTCCACGCCCGGCATGGAGGGCACGGCCACCCGCTGGTGCTGCCCTTCGACCACAAAAACCGGATAAATTAGGTCATGCGCCGTAAGCGCGTTTTCGCGGACCAGATTGCGGGTGAATCTGTCGCGGCGCAGGCGGCGGGGACGGCCAATGGGAAAGGGTGCGGGGGTCATCATGGGGAAAATTGTGCCTGATTTCGCAGCGGCTCGGGAATAAAAATGACGCGACCCGCTGCGAAGCCCCGGCTTAGACGTGCCCGATGACTATGTATTATTTGCAACACATAAAACATTTTTTTTAATCAAAACAAAAAATTCGTGACTTTTTTGCTAATAAACGTATACTTGACCTCGGGAACTTCGGTTCCTCCCGCTTTTCCTCCCTGAGCGGGGCCTTGATGTGTGACAGCAAATAGGCTTACCACCCCGGCCGTGTGCTGGGGTTTTTTTTGCCCGCGATGGGGACCCCTGCCCCGGCGGTGCTGCGGCTACACTTTGAATATGCTCTGGGTCAAAGCCTTCCACATTGTTTTCGTCGCCAGCTGGTTTGCCGGGCTGTTTTATTTGCCGCGCATATTTGTAAACCTTGCGATGGTCGAGCCCGGTTCCGAAGCGGAACGCGCCCGCTTGCTACTCATGGCACGCAAGCTTTTGCGCTTTAGCACCGTGCTGGCCGTGCCGGCGCTGGGCTTGGGGCTGGCTTTGTGGCTGTACTACGGCGTGGGGCTGGGCCCGGGCAATGGGTGGATGCACGCCAAACACGTCGTAGTTATCCTGACCCTGGGCTACCACCTCCTGTGCGCCCGCATCCTGCGCCAGTTGGAAGTGCAGACCGCCTTGCGCAGCCATGTGTGGTTCCGCTGGTTCAACGAAATCCCGGTACTTTTTCTGGTCGCAGCGGTATTGCTGGTGGTGCTCAAGCCTTTTTAACCGGATAGCGCCATGCACAAATCCGCTGCCTGGCCCCTTACCTGGATGTACTGCACGTTGGTGGTCTATGCCAGCTTGTACCCCTTTGCCGACTGGCGCGACCAAGGCATTGCGCCCTGGGCCTTTATGGCGGCACCGCTGCCGCGCTATTGGACCGGCTTTGATGTCGCCATCAATATTGCCGGTTACCTGCCGTTAGGGGCCTTGCTGGCCTGGCTGGGATTGCGCACCCGGCACCGGGTGCCACCTGCTTGGCTGGCTGTGGCTTGTGGCGCCTTGCTGTCGCTGGTGCTGGAAACTTTGCAAAGCTATTTGCCGCAGCGCGTCGCTTCGCGTGAGGATTGGTTGCTCAACACCCTGGGCACGATTGCGGGCGCGCTGCTCGCCCTGTACGTCGCGCGCCACGGCGGTTTGGCGCGCTGGGACCGCTGGCAAAGCCGCTGGCTGGCACCCCAGTCGCGCGGCGTGCTGGTTTTGCTGCTCAGTTGGCCGGCAGCCTTGCTATTTCCCTCTGCAGTGCCATTTGGCCTGGGCCATGTGTGGAGTGGTTTGCAGAACCTGACCATGGCTTTGCTGGGCCTGGGTGCACATTGGTTGGAAGGCGCGCAGTTACACCAGCGCTTACCCGCTATCAGCGCTATGCCGCTGGGAGCAGGTGCCGCACTGGCCTGCGTGGTCACCGGTTTGCTAGCTCCTTGTTTGCTTGGCTTTGGCGTCTTGCATAGGCCCAGCCACCGCGTCTGGCTCAGCCTTGCCGTGCTGGCCGTGGGCGTCAGTGCCAGCGGTCTGTCGGCCGCGCTGAGTTGGGGACCGGCGCATATGTGGTCCTGGCTGGACGCCACCACCACCGCCGGCTTGTTAGCCGCTTTGGCATTGGCTATGGCCTTGGCGCGCATGCCCTGGCGCTGGGCTTGCGCCCTGGTGGTTGTTCTGCTGTGCGCCCATGTGGGTTTGCTCAACCAGGCGCCCCCAAGCCCGTATTTTGCGCAAACCTTGCAATCCTGGGAGCAGGGCCGCTTTGTGCGATTTAACGGCCTGGCCGAATGGCTGGGCTGGCTCTGGCCGTATGCAGTCATTGCGCTGGCACTGGGCCGGATTCGCCCAGACAGCAGCGAATCTAAAATCGGCGCATGACTTCTACCCCATCCGCTGCGCCATCCGCAGACCCAAGCTATTACGCGCGCCATATTTTTTTCTGCTTGAACGAACGTAAAAGCGGCGAGGAATGCTGCGCGCAACACCAAGCACAAGCCGGTTTTGACCGGTGCAAACAACGCATCCGTGATGCCGACGGCAATGGCCCCGGCCAGGTACGCGTCAACAAAGCCGGTTGTCTGGACCGTTGCGCCGGTGGCCCGGTGGCGGTGGTGTATCCCGAGGCGGTGTGGTACACCTTTGTGGACAGCGCCGATATTGACGAAATCGTTGACAGCCATTTGCTGGGTGGCACACCGGTTGAGCGTCTGCTTCTGCCCCCCAGCGTAGGGCGCTAAGCGCGGATGAATCCGCTTAGCCAACAGTTGGCACTTCAGGGTCCAACGGGCAGTTTGCAAGCCCTGGTGGATCTGCCAGCACTTGCGGCGGGCCAAGTACCTGTCGGTGTGGCGGTGATTGCCCATCCGCACCCGCTTTTTGGCGGCACCATGGACAACAAAGTGGTGCAAACTATGGCGCGCGCCTTTGTGCAGGCCGGCTGGATGGCGGTACGCTTTAATTTCCGTGGCGTGGGCGCCAGCGAAGGCGCCTACGACGAAGGGCGTGGCGAGTTGCAAGACTTGCTTGCAGTTATTGCGCATTTTTCTCCCGTAGCAACTGAGCATGGCGCACTGGGATTGGCGGGTTTTTCCTTCGGTGCTTTCGTGACGTCCCACGCGGTGCAGGCTTTGCATGCGCTGCGCAAGATAGACCGCCTGGTTTTAGTCGGCACGGCTGCGGGGCGCTTTCAGGTCGCTGAGTTGCCCCAAGAACTGCATGCCAAAACCCTAGTGCTGCACGGTGAGGAGGACGACACCGTGCCCCTGGCAGCCGCCCTGGACTGGGCCCGTCCGCAGAACTTGCCCGTCATGGTCTTACCCGGAGTGGGGCATTTTTTTCACGGACAATTGCCCTTGTTGCGCGACTTGGTCGCACGCCATGTGGCATTGCCCTTGGCCTAGGCACCTGCCAGCTACTTCACACCCTTCGTACTTTTACACAGGCCGTGCGCACCCGCCGGTCACACCCCTCGTCCAAAGGTTTTGAATTCATGAAATTGCTTGTTTCCTGCGTGCTCGCCATGTGCATGCTGGCCAGTGCCAGTGCGCAAAACCCCCAGCCACCTGAAATCGCCGCGCGCGCTTATTTGTTGCTGGACGTATCGGCGCATCAGGTGCTGGCGGCCAAAGATGCGGATATGCAGGTGGAGCCGGCCTCGCTCACCAAACTGATGACCGCATACCTGGTGTTTGACGCGCTCAAGTCCGGCAAAATCCGCTTGGATCAAAAGCTCGCGGTCAGCGAGCGTGCTTGGAAAATGCCGGGATCGCGCATGTTCATCGACCCCAACATGCAAGTCCCGGTAGAAGACCTGATCAAGGGCATGGTGGTGCAGTCCGGCAATGACGCCACCATCGCCTTGGCTGAAGGTGTGGGCGGCGACGTGCCGCGCTTTGTGCAAATGATGAATGCGCAGGCCCAGGTGCTGGACTTGAAAGCCACCCGCTACAAAAACCCTGAGGGCTTGACCGAGGCCGGCCACACTACGACCGCGCGCGACCTGGGCACCCTGGCGACCCGCCTTATGGCCGACTTTCCGCAGTACGTTGGCTACTACGCCCTGAAAAAATATCGCTACGCCGGAACGCCAGCCGCCAACGACACCAACCGCAACCTCTTGTTGCAACGCGACCCCACGGTCGATGGTCTGAAAACCGGTTACACCGAAGCGGCCGGGTATTGCATGGTGGCCACCGCCCGGCGCGATTACGCCAGCCTGGGTTCGCAGGGTGCCAGCCCGAGCCGACGTCTGCTGTCCATTGTCCTGGGCACCGCCAACGAAAATGCGCGCGCCAATGAGTCGCAAAAACTCCTCAACTGGGGCTTTACTGCCTTTGAGCCCGTCAAATTGTTTGATCCGGGTCAGGCCGTCGTGACCGCCCAGGTCTGGAAAGGCAGCGCCTCCAGCGTGCGCGTGGGACATCCCCAGGGCGTTTTGCTGGCCTTGCCGGCGGGCCGCCCTGGAAAAATCACCACCGAAGTGGTGCGCAAAGAACCGCTTTTGGCCCCCATCACTAAAGGCCAGGAGGTGGCGAGCTTGCGCGTACTCTCGGGCGGCGTAGAAGTAGCGCAAATGCCTTTGCAGGCTCTGGACGCCGTGGATCAGGCGGGCATTTTCGGTCGCGCCTGGGACGCCTTGCGCCTGTGGATACGCTAGGCGGGATCCGTTTTGGCGGGCATCCGAGCCCGGCTGGCGCGATATCTGGTATATTAGAAGGCTTTTCGGAAACTTCCGAAGGGCTCTGTGTTTTCGAAGTTTTTGAATCGTATAGCTCCTGCGCGGCGGGAGCATTTTCATTAGGAGGCTTAAGTGCCAACCATTAACCAGCTAGTGCGTCAGGGGCGTGAGGTCGAGACGATCAAGTCCAAAAGCCCTGCCATGCAGAACTCGCCGCAGCGCCGCGGCGTGTGTACCCGCGTGTACACCACCACCCCTAAGAAGCCTAATTCCGCGCTGCGTAAAGTCGCCAAAGTGCGCTTGACCAACGGTTTTGAAGTGATTTCCTATATCGGCGGCGAAGGCCACAACCTGCAAGAACACAGCGTGGTGCTGGTGCGCGGCGGTCGTGTCAAGGATTTGCCCGGTGTGCGTTACCACATCGTGCGCGGTTCGCTGGACTTGCAAGGCGTGAAAGACCGCAAGCAATCGCGTTCCAAATACGGCGCCAAGCGCCCCAAGGTTAAGTAATCCGGGCTTTCCCGGTTCGTTTTTAGGTGCTGTCCCCCGCGTGGCGCGGAGGTGCAGCGTAGTGGCCCGAAGCACAAAATTGTTTGTGTGGGTCGAGTAAGTGGGAGTCCTATGGCTCCCGCGGTATTCCTAGTGGATGCCAACTGAAGCAAAGAGGTGAAAAAATGCCACGTCGTCGCGAAGTCCCCAAACGTGAAATCCTGCCCGATCCAAAATTCGGCAATGTCGAGCTGTCCAAGTTCATGAATGTCATCATGGAAGGCGGCAAAAAAGCAGTCGCCGAGCGTATTATTTACGGCGCGTTGGAGCAGATTGAAAAGAAACATCCCGGTAAAGACCCACTCGAAGCCTTTACCGTTGCTATCAACAACGTCAAACCCATGGTCGAGGTCAAATCCCGCCGTGTCGGTGGCGCCAACTACCAAGTTCCGGTTGAGGTGCGCCCCGTGCGTCGTCTGGCCTTGTCGATGCGCTGGATTAAAGAAGCCGCGCGCAAGCGTGGCGAAAAATCCATGGCGCTGCGCTTGGCCAATGAGCTGCTCGAAGCCACCGAAGGCCGTGGCGGCGCGATGAAAAAGCGCGATGAAGTGCACCGCATGGCTGAAGCCAACAAGGCGTTCTCGCACTTCCGTTTCTAAGCAGCGCACGCCGACGGGCCCGGGTGCCCGCACCGCCATGGCGCAGTGTCATCACACTGTTGCAGCGGTGCTTTAGCCTTAGCGACCGGCCGCAAGCAGCGCCTACAAGCGCACCGATTATTGAAGACCCAGATCAAAGAAGGATCCACCATGGCTCGCCATACCCCTATTGAGCGCTACCGCAACATCGGCATTTCAGCGCATATCGACGCCGGCAAAACCACCACGACCGAGCGCGTGTTGTTTTACACCGGCGTGAACCACAAAATCGGCGAAGTGCACGATGGCGCGGCCACCATGGACTGGATGGAGCAAGAGCAGGAGCGCGGTATCACGATTACCTCGGCTGCAACCACTTGCTTCTGGAAAGGCATGGACAAGTCCTTGCCCGAGCACCGCATTAACATCATCGACACCCCTGGGCACGTGGACTTCACCATCGAGGTGGAGCGCTCTATGCGCGTGCTGGATGGCGCTTGTATGGTCTATTGCGCGGTCGGCGGCGTGCAGCCCCAGTCCGAAACCGTGTGGCGCCAGGCCAATAAATACAAAGTGCCGCGCCTGGCATTTGTCAACAAAATGGACCGCACCGGCGCTAATTTCTACAAGGTCGTGGACCAGATGAAACTGCGCCTCAAGGCCAGCCCTGTGCCCATGGTGATCCCTATTGGTGCTGAAGAAAACTTCGTGGGCGTGGTGGACTTGCTCAAGATGAAAGCCATCGTCTGGGACGAGGCTTCGCAAGGTATGTTGTTTGACTACCGTGATATTCCTGCCGATTTGGTCGAGTTGGCCAAAGAGTGGCGGGAAAAAATGGTGGAAGCTGCCGCTGAAGCCACCGAAGAGCTGATGAACAAGTACCTGGAAGAAGGTGACTTGACCGAATTAGAAATCAAAGCTGGTATCCGCGCGCGCACGATTGCCAGCGAAATTCAGCCTATGTACTGCGGCTCAGCCTTCAAGAACAAAGGCGTACAACGCATGCTGGACGCCGTGATTGAATTCATGCCTTCGCCTGTGGACATCCCGCCGGTTAACGGTATGGATGAAGATGAAAATCCGGTCGTGCGCCAGGCCGATGACGGCGAGAAATTCTCGGCGCTGGCATTTAAGCTGATGACCGACCCGTTTGTGGGTCAACTCACCTTTGTGCGCGTCTATTCCGGCGTGCTGCAAAAAGGTGACAGCGTTTATAACCCGATCCGCGGAAAGAAAGAGCGTATCGGCCGTATTGTGCAAATGCACGCTAACAACCGCGAAGAGGTCAGTGAAATTCGGGCCGGTGACATCGCTGCCTGCGTGGGTCTCAAAGACGTGACCACCGGCGAGACCTTGTGCGATCCATCGGCGATCGTCATGCTCGAGCGTATGATCTTCCCCGAGCCCGTGATTACCCAGGCCGTGGAACCCAAGACCAAGGCCGACCAGGAAAAAATGGGTATTGCTTTGCAGCGTTTGGCGCAGGAAGATCCGTCTTTCCGCGTCAAAACCGACGAAGAATCCGGCCAGACCCTGATTGCTGGTATGGGTGAGTTGCACCTCGAAATTATTGTGGACCGCATGAAGCGCGAATTTGGCGTAGAAGCCAATGTGGGCAAGCCCCAGGTGGCCTACCGCGAAACGATTCGCAAGACCATTGAAGACGCTGAAGGCAAGTTCGTGCGTCAGTCCGGTGGTAAAGGTCAATACGGCCACGTGGTGCTCAAGATTGAACCCAATGAAGCCGGTAAAGGCATCGTATTTGTTGATGCCATTAAAGGTGGCGTGGTGCCGCGCGAATACATTCCTGCGGTCGAAAAAGGCATCCACGAAGCTGTTACGCAAGGCGTGCTAGCCGGTTACCCGGTGGTGGATGTAAAAGTGACTTTGCACTTCGGTTCCTACCATGATGTCGACTCCAACGAATTGGCCTTCAAGATGGCCGCGATCTTTGGTTTCAAAGAAGGTTGCCGTAAAGCCAGCCCGGTGATTCTGGAGCCGATGATGGCGGTGGAAGTAGAAACCCCCGAAGACTATGCCGGTAACGTGATGGGCGATTTGTCCTCACGCCGCGGCATGGTGCAAGGCATGGAAGACATGGTCGGTGGCGGTAAAGCCATCAAGGCCGAGGTGCCACTGTCTGAGATGTTTGGTTACTCGACCACGCTGCGCTCAATGTCGCAAGGTCGCGCCACCTACACCATGGAATTCAAGCACTACACCGAAGCGCCGCGCAATGTGTCCGAAGCCATCATGGCTGCGCGGGCCAAGTAAGTTTTCAAACGGTCTGCGACGCTATGCCATCCTGTGCCCGTGCGGGATGAATCAGCAATAGCGTGCAAACCTTAAATCACACACGGGTCTTGCTCTTTTTGGAGAATTGAAATGGGAAAAGAAAAATTTGCGCGTACCAAGCCCCACGTCAACGTAGGCACCATCGGCCATGTGGACCATGGCAAAACTACGCTGACAGCGGCGATCACGACAATTTTGTCGGCTAAATTTGGCGGTGAAGCCAAGGCCTATGACCAAATTGACGCTGCGCCGGAAGAAAAAGCGCGCGGCATCACGATCAACACCGCCCACGTCGAGTACGAAACGGCGAACCGCCACTACGCGCACGTGGACTGCCCCGGACACGCTGACTATGTAAAAAACATGATCACTGGCGCGGCCCAAATGGACGGCGCTAT
>CAMCJY010000009.1 GCA_945875225.1 Comamonas sp. lk
TGGCCGGGCTGACGCTGGCGCAGATGGACGTGATCGAACTCAATGAAGCCTTTGCCGCCCAAGGTCTGGCGGTTTTGCGCGACCTGGGCCTGGCCGACGACGACGCCCGTGTCAACCCCAACGGCGGCGCCATCGCCCTGGGCCACCCCTTGGGCGCCAGCGGCGCGCGCCTGGTCAGCACCGCGCTGAATCAGTTGGAACACATCGACGGGCACTACGGCCTGTGCACCATGTGCATTGGCGTGGGCCAGGGTATTGCGCTGGTGATAGAGCGGGTCTAGACGGCGGGCAGGGCCCGGTTGAGGCAAACACCCGCCCTGAATTAGTGCTTCAACTGGGCGGTGGAAAGCTACCCAAGGCACAATGGCTGCATGAACAATCAGCCTCCGTTTATCGCCCCACAAAAATTCACCTCCGCCGCCGCGGCCTTGGCGCAAGTGCGAAATATTTACGCCCAAAGCATCGCCCACTTACGCGCCTGCATGCAGGCTTTCGTAGCCGGGGATGACCGCTTGGGCCATGTACGCGCTTTCTATCCGCTGGTGCGCCTGCATACCGACACCGTCTCGCGCACTGGCAAGGCCGAGGGCGCGGGTCTGAGTTACGGCTTTGTCGCCGGGCCGGGGCGCTTTGAAACCACGCTCACGCGGCCTGATTTGTACGAGCGCTATTACCTGGGGCAATTCCAATTGCTGCTCAACAACCATGCGGTGGAACTGGAAATTTGCACCAGTACGCAACCCATACCGGTGCACTTTTCCTTTACCGACAACGACCATCTGGAAGGCGAGATGAGCGCCGAGCGCCGAGCCCGTATGCGCGATGTGTTTGACCTGCCAGACCTGGCCGCCATGGACGACGGCATTGCCAACGGCACTTACGCGCCCGGCCCGGGCGAAGCCCAGCCGCTGTCGCTGTTTACCGCGCCGCGCGTGGACTATTCGCTGCACCGCCTGCGCCACTACACCGGCACGCTGCCCGAGCATTTTCAGAACTTTGTTCTGTTTACCAATTACCAGTTTTATATCGACGAATTTGTCGCCCTGGGCCGCGCCGCTATGGCCGATCCGCACAGCCCCTACAGCGCCTTTGTGGAGCCGGGCAACCTTACGACACGCCGCGCCAGCGGCGCTGGCGCCGCACCCCATACAGAGGGCCACAGTCAGCCGCGCCTTCCGCAAATGCCGGGCTACCACCTGGTGCGCGAGGACGGCAGCGGCATCACCATGGTGAACATCGGCGTGGGCCCGGCCAATGCAAAAAACATCACCGACCATATCGCCGTGCTGCGCCCGCACGCCTGGATCATGCTGGGGCACTGCGCCGGCCTGCGCAATACCCAGCAACTGGGCGACTACGTGCTGGCCCATGGCTATGTGCGCGAAGACCATGTGCTGGACGAAGAGTTGCCACTATGGGTACCCATACCCGCGCTGGCCGAGATCCAAGTGGCGCTGGAGCAAGCCGTGGGGGATGTGACCGGACTCAAAGGAAGCGCACTCAAAAGCATTTTGCGCACCGGCACCGTAGCCAGCACGGACAACCGCAACTGGGAACTGCTGCCCGACAACCAGCCCCAACGCCGCTTTAGCCAAAGCCGCGCCGTGGCCTTGGATATGGAAAGCGCCACTATCGCCGCCAACGGCTTTCGCTTTCGTGTGCCCTACGGTACGTTGCTGTGCGTCAGCGACAAACCGCTGCACGGCGAAATCAAACTCCCCGGCATGGCCAACCACTTCTACCGAGAACGCGTGGACCAACACCTGCGCATAGGCATACGCGCCATCGAACTCATGCGCGAACGCGGGCTGGACCAACTGCACAGCCGCAAGCTGCGCAGCTTTGCGGAGGTGGCGTTTCAGTAAGGCGAGGCGCAGGGCTTTGATTACCGCGAGCATGGAATAGAAAGTACGTCAATGACCTGTTCATATACCCGCATCATTTGCACCTGCAAGTTCTATCCACAGTGGTCCGTCATCCCAATCCCCGACAATCCTCCCCCATGTCCCACCCCACCCCCAGTACCGCACTGTTTTCAGCGCAGCATTTGTCCAAGCGCTTTGGCGTCAACACTGTGGTCGATGACCTGTCTTTTGAGATTGCGCCGGGCGAATGCCTGGGGGTGATCGGCCCCAATGGGGCGGGCAAGACGACGACGGTGCGCATGTGCCTGGGGCTGACGGCGCCCGATGGCGGCAGCATCAGCGCGCTAGGGCTGCATATGCCGCGCGATGCGTTGGCTATCAAGTCGCAGATCGGGGTGGTGACGCAGCTCGATACCCTGGACCCTGACTTCAATTGCGAAGAAAACTTGCTGGTTTACGGTCGCTATTTCGGGCTGAAGGACCGTGACATTCAAAAACGCATCCCAGCGTTGCTGGAATTTGCCTCGCTCACCAGTAAGGCTAAAGCCAAGCCGGGCGAATTGTCGGGTGGCATGAAGCGGCGCCTGAGCCTGGCGCGCGCACTGGTAAACGATCCGCGCCTCTTGCTGCTGGACGAGCCCACCACCGGCCTGGACCCGCAGGCTCGCCACCTGATGTGGGAGCGCCTGCAAGCGCTGCTGCAACAAGGCAAGTCGATTTTGCTGACCACCCACTTTATGGACGAGGCCGAGCGCCTCTGTTCGCGCCTCTTGGTACTGGACCATGGCAAGAAAATCGCCGAAGGCAAGCCGCGCGATTTGATCGCCCAGCATTTAGAGCCCGATGTGGTGGAAGTCTTTGGCATGGGTGCGCTCCAAGTGCGCGAAGGTCCGCTGCGCGCCCTAGCCGCGCGGGTAGAGGTAAGTGGCGAGACGGTGTTTTTTTACACCGAGCAGGCCGGTGTGCTTTTGCAAGGCCTGACGGCCTACCCGCAGTTGCGCACCCTGCACCGCCCGGCTAACTTGGAAGATTTGTTCCTGAAACTGACCGGACGCCAGATCCGCGAGGACGCTTGATATGCCCGACACCACCGCTTTTACCCCACAAATCCAAAGCCCCTGGCGCGCACCGCGCTTGAGCCTGCGCTTTTGGCCAGTGTTCCAACGCAATTTGCTGGTCTGGCGCAAGCTGGCCATTCCCAGCCTGCTGGGCAATATCGCCGAGCCGCTGATGTGGCTGGTCGCCTTTGGCTACGGCATGGGCGCGCTAGTGGGGCAGCTCACCATCGACGGACAGCCTGTGCCCTACATTTTGTTTCTGGCGAGCGGCAGCATCTGTATGAGCGCCATGAACGCCGCTTCCTTTGAAGCGCTGTATTCAGCCTTTTCGCGCATGCATGTGCAAAAGACCTGGGACGGCATCATGAACGCGCCCGTAGGGCTGGACGACATCGTGCTGGCCGAGATGCTGTGGGCGGCTTTTAAGGCGCTGTTTACCGTGACGGCGATTTTGGGCGTGATGCTGGCGCTGCAAATCAGCCACAGCCCAAAGCTGCTGGTGGCCTGGCCGGTGTTGCTCGGTGTGGGCATTACCTTTAGCTCCATGGCGCTGGTGTTTAACGCGCTGGCCAAGGGCTATGACTTTTTTACCTATTACTTCACGCTCTTCCTCACACCATCCATGTTTTTAGGCGGTGTGTTTTTCCCGCTGGAGCAATTGCCGCCCCTGGTGCGCGCGGTGGCCGACTGGCTACCGCTGGCCAGCGCGGTAGCCTTGGTGCGACCTTTGTTTATGGACCAATGGCCTAGCAATGTGCTGCACCACGGTGCTGTGCTGGTGGCCTATGCGGTGGTGTCGTTTTGGCTGGCGCTGGCGCTCACACGCAAACGCTTCGGCTAATAGGCCCTGGCCGTTATGCGCATCGCCTGCATTGCCGATGTCCATAGCAACTTACATGCGCTACAGGTTTGCCTTGCGCATGCCATAGAACAAGGCGCAAAATTCGCAAGCAAACGACGTCGCGACCGAAAGCCATGGGCATGACGCTCATCATTTTTAGCGTCGCGATGCTGATCTGGACGCATGAAGCCTAGGCACCCCCAATACCGTAAAAAAGTCCTGTCGGTCCAATGACTAGCCACGCAATTCAGTGCTTATGGCGCTGGCTAGCGCTTCATAGTCCGCCGCGCTGTTATATAACTGCCCGCAGACCCGGAGGTAGTAGGCCCCGGCACACGTCGTTATCGCACTTTCGACCCGATACACCTCGCCCAAGCGCTTTTGCAAGGCCGCGCAGGCCGCACGACCACCTTCCATGTGGGGTAATGGCACCAGGCCCATGGCGATGGCATCGGGCGGCAGAATGTCTTTTGAAAGGCCTAAGGCGGCCAACACCATTTCACGCCCGTAACGCATACGTTCTTGGTTCGCCGCTCGCAAACGCTGCCAGCCGATGCGGTTGAAAAAATCAATTGCCGCAGGCGCAGCCAGCCAGGCGCTGACATCCACCGTGCCCAGCATATCCCAGGGCGCGGGATAGCCCTCCACATCGCGCCAAGAAACTATGAGCGGACGCATGCGGGCCTGCCAGCGTGGCGCAATGCGGTACACCGCGCTGCCCAAAGGCGCACACACCCATTTGTGCAAATTTCCAAACCAAAAATCGGCATCCAAGCGGTCCAAGTCCAGGTCGATTTGTCCAGGCGCATGGGAGGCATCCACGGCGATCGCAATACCTTTTGAGCGGCACAAATCCGCAAGTTGCTGCACCGGAAGTATGCGCGCGGTGGCCGACGTAATGTGGTCTACCACCAGCAAGCGGGTACGCGAGTTGATCGCCGCCTCCACTGCGGCCACGATGTGCGCCGCATCATCGTCCATGGGAATAGCAACTTCCCGCAAAACTCCGCCTGCACTGGCCAAAGCACGTTGCACGGCATACACAACTGCGCCGTATTCCTGGTCCAAAACGATCGCCTCATCGCCCCGCTGAAATGGAAATCCGCGCAAGGTGGTGCTGGCCGCTTCGGTAGCGTTGCGTACTAGGGCAATCTGTTCGGGCTGCTGACCTAAAAATGCTGCAATTTGCGCGCGCGCAGCGGCCACTCGGTCTTGCGCTTCGCGGGCAAAAAAGCGCACTGGGTTTTGTTGTACCTGGTCCTGCACTGCACGCTGCATTTCGCGCACGACCGATGGCACCGCGCCATAGGAGCCGTGGTTGCAATGGTGAACCGTTGGGTCAAGCGCCCAAGCTTCGCGCTGTTCGTGTAGATCAAAAATCATGGAAGGGACTTTACCCGGATCCGATGAGCAAGCATGTAAAGCCTTGCGCGCAACTATTTACCAGCCCCGTGCCAGCCTTGCGTTGCTCACCCAGGTGGCATGAAAGCCATTGGGTACCCGCTGGGGTAATGCGATGCGGGCGACAGGCCCTTGGCCCACGTTGGCCGCATCAAAAATACTCACATGGGAGCGCGCGTCTTTGGCGTCCCACACAAAGCCGACCAGGTAGCCATCGTCTTCGTTGATGTGTTGATCTTTGGGGGCGAAGCTGTGTTCGCTCAGCCACTGGTGCATGCCGCCGTGGTAGGCCGTGCAAGTGCTGGTGTGCCGGTCGTGGCGGGCAATGCCGCAAAAGCGCGGGTCTTCGGGCTGCTCGCTGCTGCCCATCAGAATGTTCCAGGTGTAGCGCGTGGGCTCGCCCATGCGCGCGCTGTTGATGATGGGAAATTCCTGGTTGAGCACATCGTCGAGCACCCGCTCGCGCGTTTGACCGGTGCGCAAATTAAAGCGCCACTCGTAAAACATGCAATCGATGCCCAGTTGCGCGATCAGGCGTGGCAAGCCATGGGCATCGGGCTGACCACGGCTATCGCGCTGGGGCTTGAAGGGCGTGCCGGTCATGACGATTTCGACACCGCCTTGGCCATCGTCCTCTTCCCAGGCATTGGCGACGTGGTACATATAAGTTGGGCTGGCCTCAAACCAGCGAATGTCTTGCGTGCTGCCGTGGCGCGGGACGATGCCAAAGCGGGAAGGCAATTCGGGGTAAAAGGCTAGTTTGTGGCGCCCGGCAGCAGCGGCCACCGGGTCTTGGAACAGAGGCAAATCATGCAGCACCGTGTAATTGCGCGTGATGGCCATATCGTGCGGCAGGCGCGGACCGGGCAGTGGCACGGGGATCAGCGTTTTGAGCACGCCGCTTTTATCGAGTACCCCGTAGTGCATATAGGGCGGCTCTTTGCCGTAGCAAAAAAAGATGAATTCGCCGGTGCGCTCATCGACTTTGGAATGCGCTGAAATATGCAAACCGGCCAGGCGCGGGTCCAGCGCCAAGGTGTCCACGGTGGACAGGTCGCCCGGCCTCACGCGATAGACCTCGCCGCCCAGGTACCACATGGCCAGCAAGTAGCCGGCAAAGTATTTGACGTCGGTGTTGGCCGTGTTTTTGAGCGGCATGTCAAGCCGGTCTACGCGCGGCGGGTCCTTGATGCCCTGCCACAGGGCGTGGCCAGCCTGGGTTTCTTCCTGCAAGCCGAGGGTGTGAATCCAGCGGTTTTGGTAGTAGGCGCGGCCGCCTTCAAAACGCACTGCGTGCAGCATGCCGTCGCCGTCAAACCAGTGGTAACGCCCTGGCGCCTCGAAGCGGCGGTTGGGGCCGTTGCGCACATGCATGCCGTGCAAGTCGCGCGGAATTTGGCCCTGCACCTGCGTCAGTTCGACCGTGATCTCTTCTTCCACCGGGGCAAAGCCCCCTTGCAGGGTAATGACGTCGTTAAATCCCATAGCAAACTCCAATTTCTCCGAGCCAGTTGCACATTTTTGGAAGGAAGCCTAGGGCAAGCGTCAAGGGCTGACAATCAGGGTATGCACCATGTTTTTGAAACGCTGACGCCCGATCTGGTCCTAGACGCCCTCGAATCGGTCGGTCTGCGGGGCGACGGCCGCCTGACCGCCTTGTCCTCCTACGAAAATCGGGTCTATCAGGTGCAACTGGAAGACGGCAGCGCGGTGGTGGCCAAGTTTTACCGGCCCGGGCGCTGGAGCGAGGCGCAGATTTTGGAAGAGCACAGTTTTGCAGAGGAGCTGATGCAGGCAGAAATTCCAGCCATCGGGCCGCTGCGCCTGGCTGGAGCCACACTACACAGCTTTGGCGGCTTTTGGTTTAGTGTCAGCCCGCGCCGGGGTGGTCGCCCGCCCGAGCTGGACGACGAAGAAGTGCTGGAATGGATTGGCCGCTTTTTAGCGCGCATCCACACCGTGGGCGCGCGCCAACCATTCGCCAGCCGCCCGGCACTGGACTTACAAAGCTTCGGACAAGACTCGCGCGACTGGCTGCTGGGCCAGGACATGGTTCCGCTGGACGTGCAAAGCGCCTGGGCACGGCACTGCGACGAGGCCTTGGCCATGGTGGCCGCATACCCGGCGCTCTGCGCAAAGAAAGCGGCCAGCGGCGAAGCACAGATACGCCTGCTGCGCCTGCACGGCGACTGCCACCCGGGCAATATCTTGTGGACACCGACCGATGCTGCCGCCAGCGCCGGGCCGGGGCCGCATTTTGTGGACCTGGACGATGCGCGCACCGGCCCTGCGGTGCAAGACTTGTGGATGCTTGCCAGCGGCGACCGTCGCCAGCGCAGCCGCCAACTGGGTTTTCTGGTGGATGGCTACGAACAATTCCGTGAATTTGACCGCGATGAGCTGGCACTGATAGAGCCGCTGCGCACGCTGCGCCTGATCCACTACAGCGCCTGGCTGGCCCGGCGCTGGAACGACCCGACTTTTCCGCAAAACTTCCCGTGGTTTGGCTCGAGCGACTACTGGCAGGGCCAGGTGCTGATGCTGCAAGAGCAATGCGAAGCCATGCAGGAGGCACCTTTAGTGGTGTGATTGCACGACGCTTTGTAGGCGTAACAACGCGCCTACCTTGCTACAGCATGGCAATCTCAGCCTGTACCATGCAGCCGGTGCAGCCGGTACAGCCTGGCAATCAATCCTTAGTCGGCTCTTGCAATATTGCCGGGTCAAACGGCCGGCGCGCAAACACGGTGCACAAGCGGGGCGCGAAGTGCGCCAGCGGGCGGCTGGGGTAGGCAGGGTCAAACGCCGTCTGGTCATACAGCGCGCAAAAACGCTGGCAGCTGGCAAACCAAGGGTGCTGGGCGTAGGCCAGGTGACCGTCGTTCGGTTTTCCCAGATGGTGCGCATAAAACTGCATTTGAAACAGGCCGTGCATTTCTACCACCCAGGTCACCTCGGCGCGCACATAGGGCCTCAAAATAGCAGCGGCCATTTGCGAATGGTTGTCTGGTGCCAGCACGTCGCCGATGTCGTGCAAGAGGGCGGCGACCACCATGTCGATGTCTGCGCCATCGTCCTCGGCGCGGCTGGCACTTTGCAGCGAATGCTCCAGGCGGCTGATCTGGTAGCCGGGCAAGGATTCGCCCAAGTCTTGCAAAGCCGCCAACAGACGATCGGGCAGCGTGCGGATATAGGCCTGCTCAAGTTGGTGCAGCAGCTGGTAGTCCGCTTGCGTGCCGTCTTGCATTTGGGTGAATGTCACGTGTTGCATACGCGTCTTTCAGGTGGGGGCTGGTCGGTCCAGCGCGATTGTGCACCCGCGCTGGCTTTGCCCTTATTCGGCATCCTGCGGCAAGGCGCGCGGGTCCATTTGCAGGGCCGCTTGGGAGCTGGCGTCCATCATGACGTAGTCTGAGCGCGGCGCGGCGGTCTCAATGTGCAGGCTTTGGCCCAACATAAAGTAGCGCACCGTGCCCGCCAGCGCCAGCAGCACCAGCGCAAAGTACAGCATCAGGCTCTCGGGACCCAGGTAGTCCATCATGCCGCCGGCCATGGTCGGGCCCAGGGTGGCGCCTATGCCGTAGAGCAGCAGCAAGCCGCCGGTGGTTTCCAATACTTTGGAAGGCTCGATCAAGTCATTGGTGTGCGCCACGCTCAGGCCGTAAATTGAAAACGAAAGCGCGCCGTACAAAATGCCCAACATCACCAACAGGTTTTCATATTCACGGGCCAGGTAAAAGCCCACGGCGGCCAGCAAAGACGAAATCAGGCAAACCCAGACCAACATCCAGCGCCGGTCGTAGCGGTCGGACAAATGGCCCACCGGGTACTGAAATGCGGCGCCGCTCAAAATCGTGGCGGCCATAAAGGTCGCGGTGTGGCTGTCGGTAAAGCCCACCCCTGCACCAAACACATTGCCCAGGCTGTAAAAGGTACCGCTGATCAAACCCGCGCCCATGGAGGCGATGGCGCCAATCGGCGAAATAGCAAACAAGCGCACCAGGCTCATGGACGGCGCGTGGGTTTGCTTGGGCTCGCGGATGGTCGTCATGGTGGTGGGCACCAGGGCGAAGGAAAACAAAATGGAAACAAAAGCAAAAGGCACAAAGCCGAAGCGGTCGCCCGCCAGAATCAGCCACTGTCCCAGCGCAGTAGACACGCCGGTGACCGCCATATAGGCCGCAAACACCTTGCCCCGGCTTTCGCGCCCGGCCACCACATTGAGCCAACTCTCAATCACCATGTACAAGCCCACAATGCACAGCCCGGTGACAAAGCGCAGCAAGCCCCAGAACCAGGGGTTGGTCCACAAAGCATGCAGCACCGGCAGGGCCGAGGCCACCGAGGCCATAACGGCAAAAGCACGGATATAGCCCACGCGCCGAATCAGGCGGGGGCAGGCATAGGTGCCATAGACAAAACCGGCGAAATAGGCCGACATAATCATGCCGGTGACCAGGCCCGAGTACTTGGCCAGACCGGCCTGCGCGCCAATAGCCACCGTCAGCAGCGCAATGCCCACGACCAACAGACTGACGCCCGACAGCAGGGAAGCCAAGGGTAGCGTCAGCGGGGAAAAACGAGGAAGTTGCATAGAAAAAGCGAGCACAGGCGATCGCGAGACAGCGAAGCCTCAATGGTGACACAGCCGCGCAAGGCCCAGCCCCCAAAAGGCGACGTATTGCGCGCTAAGCAGGACAATTCTTTCGATTGGCGCAGCAAAAAACGGGAAGGTGCGCCAGGTCGCTTTTGGCGGAAAATGCGTTGCACCTTTAGCACCCCGGTGCACACAGTCGCCCTACAGTGGCAGTTAAACGGAAACCCTGTATGCCCCCTCAAGCCCTGCTGACCCAAGCGCGCATCGACCTCGCCGCTGCCTTTCGCTGGGCCGCGCGCTGGGATATGCATGAGTCCATCGCCAACCACTTCAGCCTGGCAGTCTCCGAAGGCGGCAAGCAGTTTTTGCTCAACCCGGTGGGCAGCCATTTTTCACGCATCCGCGCCAGCGACCTGCTGCTGCTTGATGCGGACCCTAGCGGCCAAGATATCGCCGCGCTGGGCGCCGACCCCACCGCCTGGAACCTGCATGCCACGCTGCACCAGCGCCTGCCGCAAGCGCGCTGCATCTTGCACACCCACATGCCCTATGCCACCGCGCTGTGCTGCCTGCAAGATTTTCAATGGCTGGCACTCGACCAAAACGCCTGCCGCTTTTATGGCCGCATCGCCTATGACCGGCATTACGCGGGCATGGCACTGGATGCGTCCGAAGGCGAGCGCGTCGCCGCCCTGATGCAAGACGGCAAAAGCGTGCTCTTTCTGGGCAACCACGGCGTGATGGTCATAGGCCCTAGCGTGGCCCAAGCCCTGGACGAACTCTATTACCTGGAAAAAGCCGCCAAAGTGCAAGTGCTGGCCTTGTCCACCGGCCGGCCGCTGGCCCTGATACCGGACGCGGTGGCGCGCCAGGCCTGCGCCCAATGGAACGATTACCCTACCGACTCCTGCGCCTTGCATTTGCAGGCGCTCAAAGCCATCCTTGACCTCGAAGAAACGGACTACGCACTATGAACCCCAACGTCATCATCACCTGCGCCCTGACTGGAGCCGGCGACACCGTCGGCAAACACCCGGCCATCCCCGTTACGCCCACGCAAATCGCTGCAGCGGCGGTGGAAGCGGCCAAGGCCGGCGCCACCGTGGTGCACTGCCATGTGCGTAACCCCGAGAACGGCAAATTCAGCCGTGACCCGGCGCTGTACGCCGAAGTGATGGACCGCATCCGCGAATCGGGGGTAGATGTCATCGTCAACCTGACAGCGGGCATGGGCGGCGACCTGGAAATCGGACCTGGCGAGCACCCTACGCAGTTTGGCCCCAACACCGACCTGATAGGGCCCATGGCGCGCCTGATCCATGTGGAGCAACTGCTGCCCGAAATTTGCACCCTGGACTGCGGCACGCTCAACTTCGGCGATGGTGACACTATTTACGTTTCCACCCCCATGGCCCTGCGCGCCGGCGCCAAGCGCATTACCGAGCTAGGCGTGAAAGCCGAGCTCGAAATCTTTGACACCGGCCACCTCTGGTTTGCCAAGCAAATGATCAAAGAAGGCCTACTGGAGAACCCGCTGTTCCAACTCTGCCTGGGCATTCCCTGGGGCGCACCGGCGGACACCACCACCATGAAAGCCATGGTGGACAACCTGCCGCCAGGCGCGGTGTGGTCGGCTTTTGGCATTGGGCGCTCGCAAATGCCCATGCTGGCGCAGTCGGTGATTTTGGGCGGCAATGTGCGCGTAGGTCTGGAAGACAACCTCTGGCTGGACAAAGGCGTTCCCGCCAGCAATGGCTCGCTGACCGAGCGCGCGGTGGAAATCATCACCCGCCTGGGCGGCAAGCCCATGACGCCGGCCGAAGGCCGCGTCGCCATGGGCCTGAAAAAGCGCGGATAAACCAAGGAAAACTATGTCGTTTGTTACTGAAATCAAGACCTTTGCCGCATTGGGCACCGGCGTGATCGGCAGCGGCTGGGTGGCGCGCGCGCTGGCCCACGGCCTGGATGTGATCGCCTGGGACCCGGCCCCCGGCGCCGAAGCCGCCCTGCGCGAGCGCACCGCAAAAGCTTGGGGCGCGCTCACGGCCCAAGGCCTGGCGCCAGGCGCTTCGCAGTCGCGCCTGAAGTTTGTCGCCACGGTAGAAGAATGTGTGGCGCAGGCCGACTTCATCCAAGAAAGCGCGCCCGAGCGCCAGGACTTGAAGCTGGCGCTGCATGCACAAATCACCGCCGCCGCGCGCCCCGATGTACTGATTGGTTCAAGCACCTCCGGCCTTTTGCCCAGTGATTTTTATGCCAGAGCCAAGCACCCCGAGCGCTGCGTGGTGGGCCACCCGTTTAACCCGGTGTATTTGCTGCCTTTGGTCGAAGTAGTGGGCGGCGTTAATACGGCGCCCGAAGCGATACAAGCAGCCATGCAGGTCTACCGCTCTTTGAGCATGCGCCCTTTGCATGTGCGCAAAGAAGTGCCCGGCTTTATCGCCGACCGCCTGTTAGAGGCCATGTGGCGCGAGTCGCTGCATCTGGTCAACGACGGCGTGGCCACCACCGGCGAGATTGACGACGCCATCCGCTTTGGTGCCGGTATGCGCTGGTCGTTTATGGGCAGTTTTTTGATTTACACCCTGGCCGGTGGCGACGCGGGTATGCGCCACTTTATGGCGCAGTTCGGCCCGGCACTCAAACTGCCCTGGACCAAGCTGGAAGCGCCCGAGCTGACCGACAGCTTGCTCGACGCCGTAGCCGATGGCAGCGAAGTGCAACTCGACGGGCGCAGCATCGCCGACTGGGAGCGCTACCGCGACGACTGCCTGATGGCGGTACAAGCGGCGGTTAAAGCCACCAAACTCAAACACGGTATTGCACCCGATGCCTGAGACCTTACTCACCTTCGAAACCCCGGTCGTGAGCGACTGGGTGGACTTCAACGGCCATTTGCGCGATGGCTTTTACATGGTCTTGTTCAGCTACGGTGTCGATGGCCTGATGGACCAGATCGGCCTAGACGCCGCCGGACGCCAAACCACCGGGCACTCCCTCTTTACCCTGGAAGCGCACGTGAATTTTTTGCATGAGGTCAAGCTCGGCGCCCAGGTGCAGGTGTATTGCCAGGTACTGGGCCATGACGCCAAACGCCTGCATGTCGGGCTGGCCTTGCACATCAAAGGCAATGCCACCGTGATGGCCTACAGCGAGCAAATGCTGCTGAGCGTGGACATGGATGGGCCGCGTGCCAGCCCCTTTGTCCCGAACGTGGCAGCGCGGGTGCAGATGCTGGCCACAGCGCAGCGCAGCCTGCCCCGTCCGCCCTATGTGGGGCGGGTAATCAGCCTGCCTGCGGCCAAAACTGCCTAGGCCATGGCCGCCGCCGCCACACTACCGCAGCGCATGCACGGTGTGCTGCTGACCGGGTTGGGCGGTCCCGAGCAATTGCAAGACCGCGAGGACCTGCCCGTGCCGCTGCCGCGTGCGGGGGAGGTGCTGATCCGCGTGACGGCCAGTTCGGTGAACAACACCGACATCAATACCCGCGTGGGCTGGTACTCCAAGACCGTGGACGGGCCAACGCAACACGCATGGGTGGGCTTTGATGCCGCCACGGACGCAGCGCCTGGCTGGGGCGGCGCGGCCTTGCAGTTTCCGCGCATCCAGGGCGCAGATTGCTGCGGGCATATCGTGGCCGTAGGTGCGGGCGTGGACAGCACGCGGATAGGCCAACGCGTGCTGGTGCGCCCAGTGCTGCGCAAAGCCGGTGCGGGGCTGTATGACTTTGACTATTTCGGCTCGGAATGCGACGGTGGATTTGCACAGTACACGCGCGTGGCCGCCAGCGCCGCCATGGCAGTGCAAAGCACATTAAGCGATACCGAACTGGCCTGCCTGCCCTGTGCCTATTCCACCGCCGAAAACCTGCTGACCCGCGCCGGCGTAAAAGCCGGCGAGCGCCTGCTGATTACCGGCGCATCCGGTGGTGTGGGCAGTGCGGCGGTACAACTGGCACGCTTGCGCGGCGCACAAGTCATTGCGCAAGCAGCCAGCAGCAAACACGCCGCCTTAAAAGCCATTGGCGCGCAACATACCCTGGCCCGCAATGCCGATGTGCTGCAGTCCCTGGGCAAAGACAGCGTGGCGGTGGTGATCGACTTGATCGGCGGGCCGGCCTGGCCTGCGCTGCTAGACGTCTTGCAGCGCGGCGGGCGCTATGCCACAGCCGGGGCGATCGCCGGGCCCTTGGTGACTTTAGATTTGCGCACGCTCTACCTCAAAGATTTGCAACTGCTGGGCTGCACCTGGCAAGATGACGCGGTGTTTGAACAATTGCTAGGCTATGTGGAGCGCGGCGAACTTGTCCCGCTCTTGGCGCGCACTTACGATTTACGCGACATGGCGCAAGCGCAAGCCGAGTTTGTAGCCAAGCGCTTTGTGGGCAAGATCGCGCTGAAAATTCCTTGAGCGCACCTTCGCGCATCGCTTATCCGCCATTGATCACCCCCTGTAACGATTCACAACATGTCCAGCCCACCCCAACGCCTGAGCACACCCCTGGAAGGCACCCCCGCCAAAACCTGGGATGCCAGCGCCGCGATTGCGGCGCCCCTGTGTTTGCACCAGCCGCGTGTCCTAGCCGAGTGGGTGGACTACAACGGGCATATGAGCGAGTCCTGTTTTTTGCTGGTGTTCGGTGATAACTCGGATGCGTATTTCCGCTATATCGGCATTGACGAAAGCTACCGCGATGTGGACAACAAATCGTTTTACACCGTGCAAACCCATATTCACAATATCCGCGAAGTGGCCGAGGGCGCGCCTTTGCGCCTGACGCTGCAGGTGCTGGACATGGACGACAAGCGCATGCATATTTTTCATGCGATGTACCACGGCACAGACGGCCATTTGCTAGCCACCGGCGAGCAAATGCTGGTGCATGTGGACATGCGCCAAGGCCGGGCGGCGCCTATGCCGGACGCTGTGTACCAGCGCGTGGCCGCCGTGCACCGCGCGCACCGTGCCCTGCCCCGCCCCGCGCAGGCCGGACAGCCCCTGGGTATTCGCCGCAAACCAGCGGCATGAATAGGCCTAGCCGCCGTTTATGCTATTCAACGAAAAGTAACGCATCCCTGCTAAAAGGCCCCCCATGCAATTTGCCCTGAGCCATGAACAAACCATGATCGTGGATACCGTCCGCGCCTTTGTGGAAAACGAGCTGTACCCGCACGAGGACCTGGTGGAGCGCACCGACGCCATACCACCCGAGCTGGTGCAGTCCATCCAGGCCAAGGCCATTGAAGTGGGTTTGTACGCGGCCAATATGCCGGCCGAACTAGGCGGCGGCGGGCTGGACAATTTCACCGTGGCCTTGCTCGAGCGTGAGCTGGGGCGCGCGTCCTATGGACTGCAAATGCTGGTGGCGCGGCCCAGCAATATTTTGCGTGCCTGCCAGGGTGCGCAGATCGAGGAATACCTGCTGCCCACGATACGCGGCGAGCGCCACGATTGCCTGGCTATGACCGAGCCCAATGCCGGGTCCGACGTGCGCGGCATGCAAACCCGCGCAAGCCGCGACGGCAGCGATGACAACGCCGACTACCTCATCAACGGCACCAAGCACTTCATCAGCCACGCCGATATGAGCGACTTTGTGGTGCTGTTTGCCGCCACCGGCGTAGAAGACACCAGCCACGGGCCGAAGAAAAAAATCACCGGTTTCCTGGTGGACCTGAACTCGCCCGGCCTCACGGTGCGACGCGGCCCCGCTTGCGTGTCCCACCGGGGCTACCACCAGTGCGAATTGTTTTTTACCGACTGCCGCGTGCCTGCCTACAAGCGCTTGGGCGAAGAAGGCAAGGGCTTTGATTTGATGGGCGAGTGGCTGGGCGCCACGCGCCTGACGGTAGCTGCCACCAGCGTGGGGCGCGGTCAGCGGGTCATGGAAATGGCTACCCAATGGGCCGCCACACGCAAGCAATTTGGCCAGGCGATTGGAAAGTTTCAGGGCACCGGTTTCAAACTGGCCGATATGGCCACCGAGCTGGCTGCGGCTGAGTTGCTGACCCTGCAAGCGGCCTGGAAATGCGACCAGGGCACCATGAGCGATTCGGACGCGGCTATGGCCAAGTTGTTTGCATCGGAAGCGCTGGCGCGCGTGACCGATAACGCGCTGCAAATTTTTGGCGGCATGGGCCTGATGAACCAATTGCCGATAGAACGCTTTTGGCGCGATGCGCGGGTGGAGCGCATTTGGGACGGCACCAGCGAAATCCAACGCCACATTATTTCGCGCGCCATGTTGCGCGTGCATGGCGGTTAAGCATGGCAACGGTGGCCGAGTCCAAAGCACTTAGGCGTTTGTTTTCGCCGCGCCATATCGCGGTGTTTGGCGGCGCATCGGCCCAAGAGGCGGTGCGCCAGTGCCAAGCCTTGGGCTTTGACGGCCCCATTTGGCCTGTGCACCCCACACGCAAAGAGATGGAAGGCCTGGCCTGCTTTGCCAGTGTGCAAGACCTGCCCGAGGCGCCGGATGCCAGCTTTGTGGCGGTGCCGCGCCAGGCCACGGTCGAGGTGGTGCGCCAACTGGCCGCGCGCGGCGCCGGCGGGGCGATTTGTTATGCCTCGGGCTTTGCGGAGGTCGGCGGCGATGGCGTCGCGCTGCAAGCCGCTTTGGTGCAGGCGGCGGGCGGCATGGCGCTGATAGGCCCGAATTGCTACGGCATGCTCAATTACCTGGACGGCGTGGCTCTGTGGCCTGACCAGCACGGCGGCCAGCGCCAAAGCCAGGGCGTGGCACTGATCACCCAAAGTGGCAACATCGGCCTGAACCTGACCATG
>CAMCJY010000010.1 GCA_945875225.1 Comamonas sp. lk
AAGGTGGTGCGTGGCAGGCCCACCAAGGACAGGCCATGGGTGAACAAGAAGTCCACGCCGCAAGGAAAGTGCGCTTGCTCGGCCTGCCGCTGGACACAAAAGTCCTGCGCGAGACCGCCTACGTGCAATTGCGTCCTGCCCGCAATGCCCGGCCCGCGCAGGCTCCAGCCAGAACCTTGGGTTTGCAAGCTGTCTACTTGTACGACACAGGTGGCGGACAGGTCGGGGTATTCGGCGCTGCCTTGCGCGAAGCGGGCTAAGGGCGGTAATTCGGCGGCTTGCGCCACCCACGCAAAGTCGGCCTGCGCCGGGTCTTGCACCATCGAGCAGCCGGTGTGAAAGCGCAGCCAGGCCGCGGCGTCGCTGTGGATAAATCCGTCGGAGAGCCAGAGTTTGCAGTCTTGGTCGAGCAGGGCCAACAGCAAGGCCGCTGCCGCTGGGTGCGCACCGCAGGGCGCTTGCATCCCCTTTAGCGGCCCCGACGCATCCATCACCGCAATACGCCCGGGCAAGGAGAGCGCGTCCATTGCATGGCGAAACACGCTTTGGCTGCACAGCGCGGGATCGGCAAAGCCGCGTCCCAGGTCATTGAGTTGCGCTTGCATCAGAAGGTACTTTCTTGGCTCTGGCCATCGCCGGCTTCGCGCGCCACGGTAAAAAACTCTACTCGCGTGGCCTGGGCTTGGGCGTTTTTTTGCTGGGCTTGGGCGCTGAGCATTTGGAGCAAGGGTTGCACCAGCAGGCGATCCCACTGCCCATGCAGCAGAGGATCTTGCAACAAGGCGTCGGCCAGCGCGGCCAATTGTGCATGCCGGTGCGAGCTACCCATCACATAGGCGACGCCCACTTGCTGGCAGCCAGTGCGGACCGGATCGGGCTTGAGCACGCAGCGGGTCACGCTGACTTCCCCCAGGTTAAAGCGCTGCCCGCTACCGCCGGCGCGCCCTTGAACCATCATCAGGCCAGTCTCCGTGGGCCGCAGCCATTGCAGCTCGCCTTCGCATTGGGGGGCCAAATGGATTTCTAGCCAAGGCAGCGGGGCACGTGCCAACAATGCCATCCAGATTGATCGGGCCGCCGAGCCCGAGGGCTGAGCATCGGTGGCGGGGGCGTAATGGGTGTGCAACATGGATGAGTTAGCCTTAGAGGGCGAGACTTTAAGACTTTCTTGTTTCTCTTTTGTGACCTCAAGCGCCGCCACTTAGCATGAATGATATTGCCGCCTACCGCCATGCCGCCTATTTTTCCCCGGCGCCCGACAGTGCGGCTTGGCTTTTGGGGGCCCAATGGCTGGGCCGTTGCCCCCGCGGCGGAAAAAATTTAGCCCAGCCCGTGCCTGATTATTGGGAACCCTCATTTTTTGCGCAGATTACGCGCGAGCCCAGGCGCTATGGCTGGCACGCCACCTTAAAAGCGCCTTTTGTACTGGAGAGCGGCTACGCGCCAGCGGACTTGCGCGCGCATTTTGTGGCCTTGGCGGCAAGCTTTAATCAGGTGTTCAAGCTGGAGGTGGACGTAGCCCGGGTGGGCAATTTCCTGGCCTTGGTGCTCAGGCAGCCTTGCCAGCCTTTGCAAGATGTGGCGCGGGCATGCGTGGAGCAGCTCCATGCCTGCGCTGCGCCTTTGCCGCCTAGCGAGGTGGCGCGCAGAAGCCGGGGTGGTTTGAGCCCACGCCAGCAAGCGATGTTGGCGCAATGGGGCTACCCCTACGTATTGGAAGACTTTGTTTTTCACATGACGCTGACCGGCCCTTTGGACAGCCTATCGGCCGTACAAACGGAGCAATTGGCTGGGCATGCGAGAAACTGGTTTGCGCCCTTGTTGGCGCAAGGACTGTATGTGGATGCCGTGTCTTGGTTCTGCGAAGCGCAGGCGGGCGGGGATTTTCACTTTGTAGAGCGCTTTGGGTTTGCGTCATGACGGTTGGCGTCATTTATGTCATGGGCCCCTCTGGCGTGGGCAAAGATAGCTTGCTTAATTGGCTGCGCGCCCATGTTCGGGCCTTGCCCAGCCCGCCGGCGTTGCGTTTTGCCCGACGCACTATCACGCGCGCTGCAGGTGTCTCCAACGAAGACCACGAGCCCCTTACGGTGGATGCATTCTTGCAACTAGAACAGTCTGGGGCTTTTGCGCTGCATTGGCAGGCCCATGGCCTGCACTACGGTGTGCGCCACACAGAGATGCAGGGCCCTGGATGGCTGATGGTCAATGGTTCACGCGCTTATGCCCCGCAGGCGCGTACACGCTTGCCGGGACTTACGGTGCTGCATGTGAGCGCACCCGATGCACTGGTGGGCCAGCGCCTAGCCGCGCGCCAGCGCGAAACGCCAGATCAGGTACACGCCCGCTTGCACAGGGCAAAGGCGCAAAGCGTCGACATGGAACCGGGCGATTTACACATTGTGAACGCCGGCAGCTTGCAGGACACCGCATTGGCGCTGTGCCAGCTGTTGCAAGCCAGAACCGGCTTGGCTTTGCTCGAGGCAGATGCATCACCATCGGCTGGCTGAGATCGGGCCGAACGCATCCATCGCCCAGCCAAGCCGACCTTAAATCACGGTAACCGCGATGCCAGACTGGACAAACACTTCCAGTCCCAAGGCCTGGTTGAAATACGCGTTGTACATCTGCCCGTCCAAGCTCAGCTGGCCATGGGCCAACCAGCTTTGGTCGTTTGAACCGCCCCATTGCTTGCTCAGTGTGAGTTTGTCCGCACTGTCGCCATCGATGCGCATTTGTAGGTGGTCTTTAAAGGTGTCGGCGAAGGAAAAACTGTTTTCGACGCCCAACGCCAACACGTCTGCGATGGACACCTTGAGTGTTTGCGCTCCATTGCCCCGCATATCCAGGTGGTTGATTGCACCTTGCCCGTCGCGTGCAGGCGTGAGGGTATATATCGACGACAGATCCAGAGTCTGGTCGCTCGCCAAAGCATATTTACCGACAGACCCCACCAATTTCCCGGGCTCAAAGGCGCCGGAATCAATGGACGAGGTGGTCAATAAAGAAATATTTCCCGTCAAATTTTCGAAGTCCCAAGCCTGTGTATTGGTTTTAAGCCATTCGTTACCCGCCTTGTCTACGAAACGGATGCTGAACTCACCAGGTTCAAAGTGGTTTTCACCGAACAGGTTCAAACTGCCCGTGGTCTGGGTAATTCCGTTGAAGGAATAAACCCCTTGTTCGTCGGCGATAAAGCTCATTTCGGTGAAGTCGGATGTACCGGCTTGAACAACCTTGGCCGCATTGGCAACCGTTGGCGTGCGCAAATCGATGGTGAATGCCTGGCTGCTGGCGCCCATCTGGTTTCCAGCCATATCCACAATGTAGGACTTGAGTACATAGCTGGTGGCGACCCCCTGGGTTCCCAATGGGACCGCGCTGCTATCAAAGCCCCAGTCGCCGGTGGCAGACGGCGTCAGGTATTGATACGTCACGATTTTGCCCCTGCCGTCAAGGACCTCGGTTAGCACACGGCCGGTGCTGGTGTCAAAGCCACCCGTTCCCGCGCTGCGCGTGACGGCGCCTGTAAATGTCAGCTGTCGGTCGTTGCTAAGAAAGTCCGCTGCGCTAGTGCCCGTATCGGTTTGTAACAGGCCAATTTTCGGAACAAAAGCGGCGTTGGTATCGACTTGCCCATCCCATTTCTTTTGTGGCTGGGTATCTACGGTTACTTGACGCGTCAATGCCGTGGCAGACAGCATATTGCCGGCGGTATCTGCCAATTGCGCTTTTAGGGTGTATTGCCCGTCACCCAGTGGCAGCGCACCAGCTGACCAGGCCCAAGTCCAACTACCTGCGGCTTGAACCGGTTTGATGTATTCACTGGCCATAGGGACGGACTGTGCATCCAGCAGTTGTACTTGAAGCCAGTCATCGGGATTGAAGGCGGCACTGCTTGTATTGAGTGTGCCGCCCCAAGTCAGGGTGTTATCGCCCGTCAGAAAGTCCGCAGCGTCAAATCCCGTATCCTGGCTGATCGTGTCGATACGCAGGCCCACGTTCTGGCTGGAACTGCTGATGCTGGTGTCCAGGGTGAACGGGGTTCCGTCTTTGCTCGCGCTGTTGCCTGCGGCGTCCGTTACGGTCACTTTGTAGTTCTGCACATCACCAACCAGTGCCTCGGTGATGGGGATTAGGAATTGGCCTTGCGGGTCGGCCCTGCCTTCATAGACCTTACCGCCAATAGAAATTTTGACCGTCGCATTGGCTTCGGTTGTGCCCGAAATGCGAGGTCTGTCATTGCTGGTGATATGGTCTGAATTACTCTGTCCAGTGTCATCGGCGCCGTAGAGTTGTGCCTGCTTGATCGTAGGCAGCCTGACTTGGCCGCCGCTTGTACCACCGCCGGTTGTACCACCGGCGGCCAGTGCGCCAACTAACAGCACAGGCGCTGCCAATAAGGGGCTGAGGCCAGCAGCAGCCACTACGCCACCGAGGGCGGCAGGCTCTATAAATTCTTCGACGAGGATCTGCCCTGCACCCAAGGCCATGCCAGTGGAGGGGGTGCCATCGCCCATTTGCCCCAGGCTGCGCGACCATTCGCCGGACTCGGGAATGTAGGCGTAATAGACCCCAACTTGCAGCTCGCCAATGAGATCACTTTGCGATGCGCCGCTTGGGCTGTAGAAGTCTGTGATGATGAGATCGGCCTGTTCTCGGCCATCGAAGCTGACCCGCAGATCACGACCCTTTCGAATGACGCGAATAGTGTCCGGCGCCAGGCCGGTACTGTTGTCTATGAGTTGAAAGCGCATACCGGGCAGGCCATTGACTGTCGTAGCGCCCAAGGATGTCGATGTATTCATCTCGACCAGGGTGGCAACCCCTTGGTCAGGGAGTATTTTGACTTTGTATGACTTTTTCATGGTGAGGGGATGTGCGAGTTGGTCAATTTCTGGCGCCGTACACAATGATTTCAACGCGCCGATTGGGCGCGTGACACAATTTGCTGGCAGGTGTTAGCTTCTTGGGGCAAGTGGTTTTGAGTAAGGAGCCCTCACCTTGCCCTTCCACTTGAAAGCCCTTGAGCGCTTTGACGCCGCGGTCTCGCAGTTGGCGGGCCACTACCTCCGCTCGGGCTAATGACAAAGCACGGTTGGATTTGGGTTTTCCTATGGAGTCGCTGTGGCCCACCACCCGGATCCGTTCTACCTGCTGGAAGTCGCTGATGAGTTGCTGGGCCATCATTTCTATGCTGTTGTAGCCTGAAGTTTTCAATTCGGTTTTGCCAAATTCAAAGAGCGCGTCACTTTGGAGTGCATAGGCGCGCGGCGCAGCGCTCTTGCGCGTCGCTGCCGGGGTGAGGCTCACCGAGTCGGCAGGAACTGGCAGCTTTGCGGTCAGCCCGGGTGTCACCGGTGCGGACAGCACTGGCGCTGCGGTTTGAACGGGGGCACACCATTGGGCCGCAGGCGCGCGTGAAAGCACATGGGTTTGTTGGGCGGTGCGCGCGAGTTCTTGTTGCGCCGGGTCCGCTGCGACTTCAACGAGTTTCATGTCTGCAGGGTTGGCCTCGTTGACGCGCAAATACAGCGTCTGACCCGCTTGCAGTGCCCAAGTTTGTCCAGCCGATTCTTTGGCCTGGTGCATTTTTTTCGCATCGTCGTAGCCGGTTTGAATGGCGATAGCACCCGGTGCAGCGCAAAACTCGGAATAGCCCCCACCGAGCAATGCGGTGTGAAGACGGCTGTCAAGGTAAATATTGACCGGGTTCGTGTAGGCGCTTGCCGATTGGCGGTAAACAAAAATTCGGGCTTGCCGCTCCGGGGCAGCCATTGCCGTTTGGAACTTATTGCCGAATTTGGAGATAGGTACAGGCCCAGCGTTGCTTGCTGGCAACGCTGGCGCTGCGCTGGTCTGGGCCTGTAAGCCAGCCCCAGTTCCCAAGGTGCCAGTTACAAAAACAGTCCAAAAGACCGCACGCCGCAATGTCCAAAAAAGGGATGTATTCAGGCTAAGTGCTTGCAAGTAAATTTTTTGGATCATTGCTGATTATAAATTTAAATATTACATATTATTACCATAATTGTATATATAAATGTATGTCGTATCTGTGGCAATGCCAGCCTAGCGCGAGGTCGCCGACAATGCGACCTTCATCAACCCCCCGTAATCAAGGCTTGTGATGCGGCAAACAATTCCCCGATGGCGTGCGCTAGTGTTGCTTCTAGGCGTATGCGTGTGCTTGGCGCCCGGTACTTGGGCCGCTGACAAGGCCCGTCCCAACATCGTCATTCTGGTCGCCGATGATTGGGGCTTTAGCGATGTCGGTGCGTTTGGCGGGGAAATCGCCACGCCGCATCTAGATAGCCTGGCCGCAAAGGGTAGCCGTTTTTCTAACTTTCACGTGGCCGCTACCTGTTCGCCGACCCGCTCCATGTTGCTGACCGGAGTGGACCACCACCGCAACGGCGTGGGCAATATGCCCGAGACCACGCCGCCCGAGCAGGAGGGCAAGCCGGGCTATGCCGGCGTGCTGGCACCCGATACCGTCACCCTGGCCACCATGCTGCGTGATGTGGGTTACCACACCTATATCGCGGGCAAGTGGCATGTTGGCAAAGCGCCCGCAAACCTTCCTGGCCGGCGTGGTTTCGAGCGCTCGTTTATCCAGGCCGATAGCGGCACCGACAACTGGGAAAACCGGCCTTACATGATGCTCTACGACAAAACTTATTGGTTTGAGCAAGATCGCGCGGCGCAACTGCCAAAAGACTTTTATTCCTCACGCTTTTTTATCGATAAGACCATCGGCTATATCCGCGAGCAGGCGGCAGATGGCAAGCCATTTATGGCCTACATCGGCTTTCAGGCCAACCATATTCCGATCCAGGCTCCAGCGGAGTTTGTTGCCAAATACCGCGGCCGGTATGACCAGGGTTGGACCGCTTTGCGCCAGGCCCGGCGCGATGGTGCGGTACGGGCAGGCGTGATGCCGGCGGGCATGCCGATGAGCACGCTGCCCAGCACTGTGCCTTGGGACAGCCTGACGCCGGATAAGCAGCGCCAGCAGGCGCGCCGTATGGAGGTCTATGCCGGTATGGCCGAGGCCATGGATGCCGAGGTGGGCCGCCTCGTACAGCACCTTAAATCGAGCGGCCAGTATGACAACACCGTATTCGTGTTTTTGTCCGACAACGGGTCTGACCCAGCCGATCCTTTCAATATACCCAGCGCCAATGCCTGGGTACGGATGAACTACCAGGTGGACGCAGACCCGCTGGGCGGCAAGGGCACGTTTTCGGCCAACGGACCGAGTTGGGCCAGCGCCACGGTAGGGCCATTACAAGGCTATAAATACTTTGCCAGCGAGGGTGGATTGCGGGTGCCGCTGATCGTCTCGGGCTTGCCGGGCGTGGCCTCTGGGCGGGTGGTTTCAGTGCTGACGCATGTCAACGATATTGTGCCCACCTTGCTCGAGGCCGCCGGTATTGCACCGCACCAGGGGCAGTATGCGGGGCAGACAGTACAGCCCTTGAGCGGTCGCAGCCTCTTGCCTTTGTTACAAGGCAAAGCCGATTACGCCTACCGCCCTGACGAAGCCCTGGGCTATGAGCTAGCTGGCAGCGCAGCGCTTTTTTTGGGCGACTACAAGCTAGTGAAAAACATAGCGCCGCTGGGCGATGGCCAGTGGCGCTTGTTTAACCTGCACCAGGATCCCGGCGAGACCTTGGACTTACAGTCCGCCCAACCGGTGGTGTTTGCCTCTATGCGGGCCGCCTATGACAAATACGCGCAAGACTACGGCGTGCTGCCGGTACCCGAGGGCTTTGACCTGCAAAAAGCCGCTATGTATTACGCGATCCACCACTATTTCCTGCCTAAATTGCGCGCGGCCTGGCCTGGGTACTTGGCGCTGGCCGGTGCCGTACTGGGATGGGCGTACTGGCGCAGGCGCCGCAAAGCTATTTCTTGATGCGATCGACCAGCATTTTGTAGCCGTTGTCGTTGGGTGTCATCCCATCGTCTTCGGTGCGGCTAATGGGCAGCACGATGTCACCGTGTTCTTCTGCGATACGCCGGATGATTTTTTGCGTCTTGCTGATGTCCACCTGAAACTTCGGATCATTACCAGCGGGCAATACCCAGTACACCTTGTCCGCTTCGGTCAGCTTGCGCAGCACCCGCAGTTCGGTTTCGGTAAAGACATAAAAATGGTCGTAGGTGCCCAGACTGATGATGACGCGCTTGGCGACCAGCGGCGTCTTTTTCATGAACTCCTTGTTCCACTTTTGCGAACTCAGGCCTTCTTTGCTATAGGTTTTGCATTCGGGCCGCATCTCGGCCAAGCTGGTTGCAATGCCATCTCCAACAATCAAACACTCCAACATAGCTTTTCCTTATACGTGACGCAATTGCGGCCTGGGCTTGCCGCCCAGCGAACGCTTGGCAACAAGCCTGCTTTCACTCACCAAAAAACCCGCTGCGACGAGCACGCAAGTATGGCCGGAAATGTGACCAGCCAAGCCCAAAAAAAGCGATTCAGGCCGAAAAACCAGAAAACCAAGAAATGAAACACCATCGCGAAAGCGCAATAAACCAAAGCCACCAGCGGATGCAGCAGTGCCAGCGGCGCGGCACATTCCCATCCAATGAAGGCCCAGGCGCCTAGGCGGGCCACCCAAGGCTTGCGCAAAACGCTGGCCGGCGGCAGCGGGCCGTAAATGGCGGCGTTGAGAAAAATAGTCATAGCCTGGCCGCTGCGCCATTCGGGCTGCATTAGCTTGACCCAGCCCGACATAAAGTAAGAGCTAATCGATTGCAAACAGATGTACCACAGGCCCGCGCGCCAAGCCAAGTGGGAGTCGCCACCGAGCTGAACCAACTCTGCCAAGAGGAGCCCAGTCAGCGCCACCAGTGTCATGAAATCGCTGCCGCCGTTAAACGCACCGCGCCAGCGGATGAGCATCAACACGTGGCTGGCAAATAAAAATAGCGCCATTGCCAAGTCGCTGCCCTGCCAGGCCAGCAAGAGCAAGACGGGCAAGCGCAGCAGCAAATGTACCTGCATGGCGCTGTCTGCAAACAGCAAGTCCAGCAACTTTTGCACCGGGCCCGGGGGGATGTCGGCGCGCTGCACCGGCCAGGCCCACAAGCCCTGCGCCGTCAAGGCCAGGCGTATGCGCAAATATTCCAGGGTTTGCAGCAACATGCTTAAGGCCAGCAAGACCTCCAGCGCACGGGCAGCGCTGCTTACCGGCATGGCAGTACCGGTGAGCGCATCATGGTGTCTTCTTCTATCAAGCCCGAGGGTCCGTCCAGCAGCATGCGTACTTCAAACTGGCCGTGCGTACAGCCCGGCTGTTGGGCTAGCAGACTTTGGCAGACCAGGCGTGAAACCAATTGGTAGCTGACCAGGGCCCGCGCGTCTGCGTCTTCCGCCATGTGGTTGAGGTCTGCTGCCAGATGCTCCACCAGGTTTTGCTGTACCAGGGCCAAATTGGTATCGGCGTTATGGAGCAAATGCAGCACCCGGCGCGGGCGCCGTGGAAAGATGGGGTTCCAGTCCGACCATTGCAGTGCGTCTGAGGGCGCGGTATGGGGAAGCGCCCAGCGCGCATAAAGATGCGGCACATTGCCGGTGGCGTGAAAAAACTTCCAATTGGGGAAAAAAGCCCGAAGCAAAAATAGCCAAGGCCCCGTCACGATGCGGCTTTTAAACACCAGGGTCGCCAGCAGCACCAAAAAGTACAGCAGAAAAAGTGCTTCAAGCATGGCGGCCCATTTCACTTGGACAAAGGTGTGAGAAGTTTCGCACGGCTGGCGGTTCACTCTGCTCCATGGCACATCGCTCCAACAATAGCAGTGAAAAGATTGTAGTGAGCGCCTGCCCGGCTAAGCCCTAAGACCCGGCCTTAGGCTAAGGGCAGGGGTAAGAGGGCTTGCGCTTGGGGGCCGGTTTTTTGCGCTAGATCAAGGCAGCGGTTAATATCCGACATTTCGATAAATCATTTTTTTGGAGTTTTGCTCATGAGTCAAATATTGCAATCCCTGCATAAAACGCTGCTGGCCGGTCTGGTCCTGCTGGTCGCTATCGTCTTTATTGCCGGTGCGGTGTCGGGCAGTCCGCTAGAACTGACCCCGGTGTGGTGGAGCTTCTTCTTCCGCTGGCTGCACGTTTCCTGCGGCGTGATGTGGATTGGCCTCTTGTGGTATTTCAACTTCGTTCAAATCCCCAGCATGCCCAAGATCCCCGATGAGCAAAAGCCCGCGATCAGCAAGGTGATTGCACCGACCGCACTGTTTTGGTTCCGTTGGGCGGCACTGGCTACCGTGGTCACCGGCCTGGTCGTAGCCAGCCTCCAAGGCTATTTGCACGCAGCCCTGCGCCTACAAGTGGGCTTTGCCGCCATTGGTATTGGCATGTGGCTGGCCCTAATCATGGCCTTTAACGTATGGTTCATCATCTGGCCTAACCAGAAGAAGGCCCTTGGCATTGTCCAAGTGGAGCCGGCTGAAAAAGCTGCTGCGGCCCGCCTGGCTATGCTGGTGTCACGCACCAATACGCTGCTTTCTATCCCCATGCTGTACATGATGTCGGCCCAATCCCACGGCGGGCTGTAAGTAATTACCCGGATGGCAAGCACGGCTGCGCACATGAAATTACAAGGCGCGGCGTTTTGCGACTGAAATATGCGCTACCCTCAGGGCAGCGAAGCATTAGAATTTGTGCCCCTGCCCAGCCCTTGGGCCTTCAGCAAGTTTTCTTAAAAATTAAATGGAGTTTGACTTTCATGAAACTGAAAACCCTCGCATCCGCCGTACTGGCACTGTCCACCGGATTGGCTATGGCACAAAGCGTTGTGACCATTGCTCACGTCGGCCCTACCAGTGGCGCTATTGCCCACCTGGGCAAAGACAATGAAAACGGCGCCATCATGGCCGTAGAAGAGCTCAATGCAGCCGGCGTCACCATCGGCGGCAAAAAAGTCACCCTCAAGCTGATGACCGAAGACGACGGCGCTGATCCTAAGCAAGGCACGGCAGTGGCCCAAAAGTTGGCCGATGCCAAAGTGGTCGGCGTGATCGGTCACCTGAACTCTGGCACCTCCATCCCCGCTTCCAAAATCTACAGCGATGCGGGCATCCCCCAAATCTCTCCTTCTGCTACCAACCCAAAGTACACACGCCAAGGCTTCAAGACTACCTTCCGCGTGGTGGCTGATGACACCCAATTGGGTGGCACTTTGGGCAAGTACGCTGTCAACACGCTCAAGGGCAAAGCCATTGCGGTGATCGACGACCGCACCGCTTACGGCCAAGGTGTGGCTGAAGAGTTCAGCAAAGCGGTTGTTGCAGCGGGCGGCAGCGTTGTTGCCAAAGAGTTCACTACCGACAAAGCCACCGACTTCAACGCCATCTTGACCACTATCAAAGGCAAAAAGCCCGATGTGGTGTTCTTTGGCGGTATGGACGCGGTTGCAGGCCCGATGCTGCGGCAGATGAAATCCTTGGGCATCAATGCCAAGTTCATGGGTGGTGACGGCATCTGCTCGGCAGAGTTGGTCAAGCTCGGCGGTGACGCGATTGCGGATAACCAAGTTTATTGCGCGGAAGCTGGCGGCGTAGAGAAAGGCAGCAAATACGAAAAATCCAAAAACGAATTTGAGGCCAAGTTCAAGGCAAAGTTCAATGCTGATGTCCAAGTCTATGCACCCTACGTGTATGACAGCGTGAAGTTGATGGTCGCCGCAATGGTCAAGGCTGGTTCTTCCGATCCGGCGAAATACCTGCCGGTTTTGGCCGCAACCAAGAACTTCGAGGGCGTTACGGGCGCAATTTCCTTTGACGCCAAAGGCGACATTTTGAATGGCGCATTGACCATGAAGACAGTGCGCGGTGGCAAGCTAGACACCATTGCAGTTATCCGTTAATCACCGACTGCCCCAACAAAAAACCGGCCTTCGGACCGGTTTTTTTACGTCTGCTAATTTCCTATTTGCGCTGCAATAAGCGGTAGGGCGGCAGGCCTTGCAGCATGCGCCGGCCATAGGCCTGTTCGCTCAAGCGCTTGTCGTAGCAAATCACTTGCGCGCGGTCTTCTTCGGTGCGGATGGCGCGGCCGGTCCATTGCAGCAGCTTGATGCCGGTGGCGGGGATAACCAGTTCATTGAACGGGTCGCGCCCCATGCGGCGCAGCCACTCGGCGCGCGCCTCGTCCACCGGCTCTGACGGCGGCGCAAAGGGCAGCTTGGTGATGAACACGGTTTCACACAAACGGCCCGGCAAATCCAGGCCCTCGCCAAAGGACTGCAAGCCAAAAATAATTGACGGTAAACCCGCCTCCACCCGCGCCATGTGCGCGGCTAGCAAGCGTGTGCGTGAGGTGCTGCCCTGCACCAAAATGCTCTCTATCATGGGTGCAGGAATCGCGTCGGTGGCGGCACGCATTTGCGCTCTCGAAGTGAATAAGACCAAAGCGCCATGCTGCACGTGCGCCAAGTCTTGCATCAGGTATTCCACCACTTCGCCGGTATAGGCCTGCACGTTTTTCGCGTCGGCCATGGTGTGCACCACGGTGAGTGTGCCTTGCGTGGCGTAGTCAAAGGGGCTGGAGACTTCCAGCGCCTGTACCTCCGGCTTGCCCGAGAGTCCGCATTCCTGCAAAAAATAGTCAAAGCTGCCGCAACTGGTCAACGATGCCGAGGTCAGTATGGCCGCGCGGGCCTGGCTCCAGACAAACTGGCGCAGCAAGTCGCCCGGCACCATGGGGCAGGCATGGGCGCTGATCAGCAAAAAGCTGCCCTCACTTTTGCATTGCAGCCATTTGGCCAGCGGCTGCTCGCCATGTTCGAGCAAAAGACTGGCAGTGGAGGTCAGGGCGCCTAATCGCGGTGCCAGCGGCCCCAGCTTGGCGTATTGCTGGCTGCATTGCAGCGCCTGCATCGGGTCGTCCTTGGCGATTTGTTTGATTTGGGTACCCAAGGCGTCCAGCGCCTGCGCCAATCCTGTGGCCTGCGCGAGCACCAGTGCAACCGGCTCGCCCAGGGCCTCGGGTAGCTGCCCGTGGGCAAAGCGCAGCGTACCGTCCTGGCCCTGGGTGCTGGCGTGCACCAGGTCCAGCACCAGGCGCGCCAATTGGTTCAGCGTGGCTTTGAGTTGGCTGCTGACGGTGCTCACGTCCGGGTCCAAATCCAGCATCAAAGCCTTGCTGACGTCTTGCAAGACTTTAGGCAAGCGGTCCAACCAGCGCAGGCTAGCCAGTTCCATGGCGCTGCTGAACTGGTCCAGTGCAACCGCCGGCAGGTGGTGGGCCTCGTCAAACACCAGCAGGCAGTTGTCCAGCTCGGGCAGGGTTTTCATACCCAGCGAAGCGAGCACCAGGTCGTGGTTGGCCACGATCACCTGCGCCTCAGCCAGGCGGTTGCGCGCCTGGTAGTAGCTGCAGTCGCGAAAGCGTGGGCAGTGCCGCACGGTGCAACTGTGGCGCTCTGCGGCCACGGTGGCCCAGTCCTGCGCGTCGGGCGCTTCGTTCAGGCTGTCGCGGTCGCCATCCCAGCGGCCCGTCGCCAGCGTGGCGCCCATGTGATCGTACAGCCTGAAGCGCCGCTCTTCCAAGGCTTCCTGCGAGGCCGTACCCAGCGCCACCGCCGGGAAATCGTCTTCAAAAAAATCATCCTCCGCGCCGCCGCTACCCACCAGGCGCTCCAGCTTGAGCTTGCACACATAGCGCCCGCGTCCCTTGGCCAAGGCAAAAGCAAACGGCTGCTCCATGCTGGCGGCCAGGGCGGGCAGGTCTTTTTGCATCAATTGTTCTTGCAGCGCCACCGTCGCGGTGGAAATCAGCACCCGGGTTTTGCGCTGCAAGGCCATGGCAATAGCGGTGCTGGCATAGGCCGCCGATTTACCCACGCCGGTTCCCGCCTGGATAACGGCAATCGCGCGTTGTGGGTCCTCGCAGTCGCCCAGGTCGGCGCGGCTAAGAGTCTCGGCTACGCATTGCGCCATGGCGATTTGGCCTTCGCGCTGGCGAAAGCCCGGCGTGGCTTGCAGCACATGGTTAAATGCCGCAAAAGCATCTTGCGCCCATGTGTGCGGGTTGCTGGGGGCGGCCTCGGGGGCTTGGGTTGCAGGGGACAAGGAGAAAGCTCTCAGTGGTGTCGGGCAGGCATGGCCGGCGCGTGATGCGCCGCACGAAGCGGTGCACCGGCAAGGTAGGCCCGCAATATACCTGTTGCAGCAGTGATACTCCGCCCGCCGCCAATTCCGAGTTTGACGCCGTACAGGCGCAGCCATTTGTGAAAGTGACCAGCCGCATCCAAACGCAAAACTGTTTGCAGGACTGGACGCAAAAATCTGCGCGCGCTGAATCGGCCGCTGCTTTGGCGCAATGGACGCGCCCGACGGCGCCCAGCGCCTGGAGGCGTATGCGCCAGACGATTTTCGCTACCGCATTACCGCCAAGGAAATTGCCGCTTAAATCAGTGGCAGGGGCAGCAGGTGCTGCGCACTTTCAAACGCCATGCGTCGCCCGCTAAGCGGGTCTTCAAAGGCCAGGCTTTTAGCCAGTAATTGCAGTGGTTTGGAAGTGTCGCTGCTACCCTCGGGCGTGAGCTTCGGATACATGCCGTCGTTCAAAATGGGCAGTCCCAGCGCCAGCATGTGCACACGCAACTGGTGGCGCTGACCGCTTAAAGGTCGCAAGCGGTAGCGCGCCCAGGGCCCACAGACTTCCAGCACATCGATGTCGGTAATCGCATTAACCGGCCCCGGTACTTCGGCCTGCTGCATAAAGTGCGCGCCTACCCGAATACGGCTTTCGCGTCGCTGCGGCATAGCGAGCGCGGCATCGAAAGGCGCAATGGCTTCATAGGTTTTCTCCACCCGCCGTTCTCTGAATAATGCGCTATAGGCGTCGCGACTCGCCGCTTGCAGCGAAAACAACACCAGCCCGGCCGTGTCGCGGTCGATACGGTGGATGGGCACCAGGTCGGGCAGGTCTAAGCTCTGTTTTAAGCGCAACAACAAGGTGTGCTGCAAATACTTGCCTGAGGGGATAACGGGTAAAAAATGCGGCTTGTCCACCACCAATAAGTGCGCATCGCGGTACAGCACCTGGTGCCTAAAAGGGATCGCCGTTTCGCTTTCGACCGCCCGGTAGTAATACAGCCAGCCGCCGTCTATGGCCGGCGTGTCGGCTTGCAATGGCTGCCCCTCGGCGCCAAGCACCAGACCTTGGGCCAAGCGTTGTTGCCAATCCTCTGCGCTGATATGCGGGAAGCGGGCTAGCAAAAAGTCCATCACGCACGCCCACTGACCGAGTGGGATGACAACCCTGCTGGCCCCTACGCCATCACGTGCGGGCAAGTCGCGCAGCGCAATGGCTAATCGCATACCTTAGCGCCGCAGGCAGACCACATCCCACACACCATGGCCGAGCTTGAGCCCCCGGTTTTCAAACTTGGTCAATGGCCGGTAGTCCGGCTTGGGCGCGTAGCCTCGCAAACCCGGGTGCGCGCTGCGCGCCAGGTTGTTAAGCAGTGGCTCAGCTTCCAGCACTTCCAAAATTTGTTCGGCGTAGGGTTGCCAGTCAGTGGCGCAATGTAAAGAGCCGCCGGGTTTGAGTCGTTGCGCTAACTTCTCGACCAGCGGCGTTTGTATCAAACGGCGTTTGTTGTGCTTGGTTTTGTGCCAAGGGTCTGGAAAAAAAATGTGGATGCCGCCCAGGCTGGCCAGTGGCAACATCT
>CAMCJY010000011.1 GCA_945875225.1 Comamonas sp. lk
AAGCGAGAAAGCATTGCGGTAAAAGGCGTGGCCAATATCCTTATCCGTTCGCTGCTGGACAAGCAGCAGTTCCACGATCCGCATGGCGAGGCTTTGCAGCAAGGCATTTCATCGGCGGCCTGGCCGCTGTTCGGCCTGTTGTGGCCCTCAGGCTTGCATCTTGCCGAGCGCCTGGCGCAAAGACCGGTGCAGGCCGGTGAGCGCATTTTGGAGGTGGGCTGCGGGCTGGCGCTGGCCAGCCTGGTCGGCCATCGGCGCGGGGCCGATGTCACCGCCAGCGACTGCCATCCCATGGCTGCCGGCTTTATGCTGGAAAACCTGCGGATTAATGGGCTGCTGCCTCTGCAATACCGCCATGGCCGCTGGGGCACGCTGCCCCCTCGAGATGGGCCTTCAGCCCCCATGGACCCCTTAGCAGCCACGATAAGTCCGTATGCGCGGATAAGTATCGCGGCGCCAGTGCAAGGGCGTTTTGACCTAATTATGGGCAGCGACATTTTGTACGAACGCGACGAGGCCGGAACGCTTCCGGCCTTTATCGAAGAACACGCCGCGCACGCGTGCGAAGTCTGGGTGGTGGACCCGAACCGGGGCAACAGGGCCCCCTTCCACCGGCACATGGGCGCCTTGGGTTTTGTCCTCAAAGAACATGCCTTGACCTTGGCTGCCACGTCTGGCTTGGCGGCTTACAAAGGCCGCATGCTGAGTTATCAGCGGCATTAAATTTCGAGGTCGAGTGACGGCTCACAGGCTTAGCTGCAGCGCTTAAAGCGCGGGGCTTGTTGCCTGCATTTTTGCGCGCAAACGCATTTGCAAACCGACGGGCATCATCGCAAACGATAGCCGCTCCTGGGGGGCCTGCCCATCGACAGTGCCGACATAGTCGATATCAAAGTGGCCAAGCAACACCGCCATTGCAATCTTCATTTCCAACATCGCCAGGTAACGGCCCGGGCAAATGCGCGGCCCGGCCCCAAATGGGGTGGACAAGCGCTTAGCGGGGTTGTCCGATTGCAGCCAGCGCTGGGGCTCAAACTGGGCCGCTTGGGGCACCAAATCCTCGCGCACGCTGTCAACCCGCAGCAGGTTGATCACAATCGTCCCTTTGGGCACCTGCACGTCGCCCACCAACACGTCGGCATTGGCCTGCAAGGGCAGTTGAGGCCCCACCGGCTTAAGGCGCATAGTCTCGTGAATGCACGCCTCGATAAATTCCAGGTCGGAGACTTCGTCCATGGTGGGTTGCTGACAATCGCGCACCTTGTCGCGAACTTCATCGCAGGCCCGGGCCAAAGCCTGCGGATGCGTCCAGAGCAAGTAAATCATCCAGGCAATCGTGTTGGCCGTGGTGTCCTCGCCGGCGAGCAGCATGGTCATCACATTGCCGGCGACCTGGGCATCGATAAGGCCGCTGTCAGGCCGGTCGGCGGCGGCCAGCATGGCTTCTAGCAAATTCTGCGGTTGGGTATGGCGTTGCGGCTCAGCTTGCATAAGTACGCGCGCTTGCGCGATAAAGCTATCAACCGCTTTGTTGACTTCAAGCATGCTGCGCGCTAGCGCCCGATCTTCCCGCGAAGGAAATATGCGCCACAGCGGAATCGGCGCGGTAATGCGCCGAAACAAAGCGGGGAATACTTTGTCAAGATGCTGCTGTATCACGTCGCCGTCCGAACCTAGCGTATCGACTTCTGCGCCAAAGGCCAGCCCGGCGATGGTGTCCACGGTGTAGCGCATCAAATCACTTTGCAAGACAATGGTTTCCCGGCGCCGGGCGGCATACGTCCAACGCTTGACCAAGCGCTGCGCAACCTTGACCAAGGCAGGGTAATAAGCCCGCACATGGCCAGGATCAAAACCGGCCATGACCATGCGCCGCTGGCGCATCCAGTCCTCGCCCTCGGCACTGAATACGCCGGGCTGCAAGCCCATTTCCTGCCCGATTTCGCGCAGCCGCGCGGTACGGCTGAACGCGCCCGGTCGATCGCGTAACACCGAGGCAACCACTTGGTGGTCACTGAGCACCAAGATACGCCGACCCGCGGCGCGCAACTGGTAATAGGGCCCGTATTGCGCAGCCCATGCTTCCAATTCCAAGTGCAAACTCGGCGAGCGAAACTGCAAGGCATTGCCCAGAAACGGCAGGCCTTGCGGGCCCGGCAAATCAGCGATACGACGGATAGCTTTTGGCGTAGCAACTGCGTGTGCGGCAGAGTCTGGATGTGGGGCTGTCATGTGGGTCGCTCAGGTTTTTGCAATGGCTCCACTGTATGCGCTAGGGCTTAGCTAGTTTTCGCGCAAGGCTTTAGCGCCCGCGTTCGCGCTGCGCTATCCACACGGTGGAAGCCAAAATTACCATCGCCCCCAGAATCGTCGAGTGACTGGGCACGTCGCTAAACACCAGCCATCCCATAAGCGAGGCCCAAATCAAGTCCAGAAAACGCAAGGTCTGGGTGGCCGAAATATCGGCCACGCGGAAACCGCGCGTCAACAAATAATGGGCGGCCGATCCCAAAAAACCTGCGGCTAAAAAGCCCAGCCATTGCATCGGTGTCGGGTCCGTCCAATGTAAGAGTCCTAATGGAAGGCTCAGTAGCGTCACCGAGATCGCCTGCCACAGAACAATGGCGCCTGCGCTTTCGGTGCGTGTGAGTGATTTGGTCAATAAAAATGAGGCTGCAAACAAGGGTGAGGAGGCCAGCATGACCAGGAAATAAATACCGCCCGAAGCGGATAAATGCGGACCGACCACCACCAGCACACCGGCAAACCCGAACAGAGCGGCGATCCACCGGTCGGCATACATTTTTTCGCCCAAAAACCAGGCCGCGCCTATCATGATGAAGATGGGGCCCGTAAAGCCGATCGCCGTCATATCGGCCAAACCGATGCGTGGCAGCGCGGTAAACCAGAACACGAGGCCCAGGGTGTGCACGGCTCCGCGCCACCACTGACCCGCCATGTTCACCGGACGGTAAGCCGCATAGCCCTGGCGCAGCACCAGGGGAAGAATCACCAGGGTACCGGCAAGGTAGCGCAAAAACTGTGCTTGAAAGGGGTCAAGCGACAGCGTGATGTGGCGCACAATCGTGTTGAGCAAAGTAAACACGACGCCGCTGGCCGCCACCCAGAGCATGCCGCGCCACACTGGGGGTAGCAAAAACATGCGCATGCGCGCATGGCGGCGTGCCAAAGCCATGCGGGCCATTGTCCGGCGCGTCAAAGAGGGGGCAGTGCCTACGCGCACGGACTGGAAAATTGGGGCATGGAGCGTTCCAGTATAGGCCTGGCAAACCAGTCTGGGCGACTGGCTGCTAGCCGAAAAGCTGCCCGCGCGCGGCATCGGTAATCGCCAGCACACAAGGGTGTGTGATGCGCCGCTCTACCGATACGGCAAAGAATTCTTCGATCAGCTCGTCGCTGCGCCCGACACATTGCACCCCAAATTGGGAAGCCGTTTCCTTCTCCATCACACTGGGTACCATGAAGACGCCACGGCCTTCACGCCCGAAAGCGGTCATCAAAGCGCCATCATCAAACTCGCCGATCACTCGGGGGGCGATGTTGTGGCGGGTGAACCAGGCTTCGAGTTGCTGGCGCACCGAGGCCTGCGCGCCCTGGATGAGCAGTGGGGCCGCATTCAGGCACTCTGGAAAAGGCCCGTGCAAACTGGCCGCAACGGCCGCAGTGCACATAAAGGACATGCTGCTGCGCCCCAGGGGATGATTGAAGGCGCGCACGTTGATGCGCCGTGACATGGGTTCGTCGGCAATCACCAAATCCAGGCGGTTGAGCGCTAGCTGCGACAAGAGGTCGGGAAACTTGCCTTCGCTGCAAGCCATGCGCACCGGCGCGGGTACCGCCAGCGCCGGCTCTAGCAGCCGGTAGGCGACGGATTTGTTCACCGAATCGGCCACACCGACCCGAAATTCCAGCACCCGCTCGCCGCCATGGGCCTGTCGTACCGCCGACTCCATTTCATTGCCCAGGGTAAATATCTGGTCGGCATAGCCCAGCGCCAACCGGCCATGTTCGGTAAGCTCCAGGTTGCGGCCGCTCTTTTTAAATAACTTGCGGCCAAGCCAGTCCTCCAGCAAGTGGATCTGGCCGGAAAGGGTTTGCGGGGTGGTGTGCAGTTGCTCGCCGGCCCGCATCACGCCGCCGGATTTGGCGGTAACCCAGAAGTAATAGAGGTGCTTAAAGTTCATTTGACGCCTTTGCAATTGCTGCCCAATTGTCGGACGGAGAGATTTCACTTCGCATAAATCGAAGTGAAATTGTTAAAAATTCGAATTTACACGAAGCATAAAGGTTTTTATAGTCTAGTTTCCTCCGGCGCGCAGGCGCGCTGGATTTGCACGTCTTGTGCGCTAGACAAAAAGGACTATGTATGCGGTTAAGTACCCGTGGCCGTTTTGCGATCAACGCCATGATTGACCTGGCCCTGCGCCAGCCCGATTGCCCGGTGGCGCTTAGTGAGCTGGCTGCGCGCCACGGCATCTCGCTTTCTTACCTAGAGCAAGTCTTTGCCAAGCTGCGCCAACACGGCCTGGTAGAGAGCACCCGCGGACCGGGCGGCGGCTACACCTTGGGTTTTCGCGGAGACGCCATCTCGGTGGCTGACATCGTGACCGCGATTGAAGAATCAGCAGCACCCACTGAAAGCGCCCAAGGCGATATGACCCACGCCCTGTGCGAGCAATTACACCGCGCCATGTTGGAGCACATGAAAACCATCAGCCTGCGCGGCCTGGCCTTGGAGCAAAAATCCAAAGGTTTCAAAGTGCAAGTGCGCAAGCCAGGCAAAAAAAGCCTCCTGAAGCAACCAGCGCCTACATTGTCCAAGCCCAACGCACCCAACTCAGTGTTTGCCTTGGGCAACTGGTTGCCGACACGGGTCTGAGCCTCTCCATGCGCGCCTGCTCGTGGGGCAATCAGCGTGAAAAAAGGGCCGGACCTTTGCCGGCCGGCCCTTTTGTTTGTCAGGCAAACACTTAGCTCTGGTAAGCGATGCGGTATTGTGCGTCGGCTTTTTCATCCGACAACCCGGCGGGGGTTTGAACTACTTCACTTCCACTTTGATGGAGTTGTACCAAGCCGCCAGGTCTTCAATGTCTCCGTTAGTCAAAGGTTTGGCAATAATCCCCATGATTTCGTTTTGGCGCTTGCCGCTGCGGTAGGCGCGTAATTGCTCTATCAAGTAAATCAAAGGCTGCCCGGCCAGATTGGGCGCTTCATTCAAGGTGGACATCCCATTGAGGCCGTGGCAAGTAGCGAAAGGCATGGATTTGGCCTTGCCTGCATCGGCATTTCCCGCCCAAACGGTTTGGCCCAGTGTTGCGAGCACAAGCGTCAGGGGAATTAAAAATTTCATCGTTTTAGTTGCTCGTTGCGTTGGCATAAAAAAGCGGGCCGAACACAAGGTCCAGCCCGCCAGGATCGCAAAATATTACTTCTGGTAAGTGATGCGATAGACCGCGCCGGCCTTGTCGTCAGACACCAGGATGGAACCATCGACATACTGCTGCACATCCATAGGACGTCCCAGATAGTAGCCCGAAGCAGTCATCCAACCATCTGCAAACGGCTCGTGCTTGCCAGCGTTGCCCTTGTCGTCCAGGTAAGTGACCATCACGCGCGCGCCACGCGGCTTGACCGCATTCCAGCTGCCGTGCTGGGCGCTGAAGATGGCGTTCTTGTACTTGGCCGGGAACATGCTGCCGGTGTAGAACATCATGCCCAGGTCAGCGGCGTGGGCAATCGTCTCTACTTGGGGTTTGACATATTTGTCCGCCATCTCTTTGGGGATTTGCTGGGCTTTGTAGTCGTCCGTGCGCACATCACCACCGCCGTAGTAGGGGTGGCCGTACCATAGGCCATGGGTCAATTTGCCATCGGCGCCCACAGGCACTTTGTTCAGCTCGCCCGGCGGTGTTTCGTCGCCCATGCCGTCCACCTGGTTATCGGTCCACCAGAGGGATTTATCCTTGGGGTTGAAGGCCAGGCCGGAGGAGTTACGCAAACCAGTCAACACCACTTTGCGGTCTCCGCCATCGCGGTTAAAGCTGACAATGCCACCGATACCGACCTTGTTGTACAAGGCTTGCTTATCGGGTGGAGACACGTTAAACGGTTGGCCCAAGGTAATGTAAATGCGGTTATCCGGCCCGATCGCGCATGAACGTGCGGTGTGGTTGTAGGACTCTTCGTCAGCAGGAATCAGGTCGCCCTGCTTGACCACGGCAAAGGCCACGGTGTCCGAGCCTTCGGTGAAATACTCCACCGCAGGGAACATCATGACGCGGTTACGCTCGATGACATAAAGGAAGCCGTCGTCGGTGTAGCACAGGCCGTGGGGACTATCAAATTTCACGCTAGGGCTGAAGTCTTCGACCGTGTCAGCCACGCCATCCATGTCGCGGTCATTGGCGAAATACACATTGTTCTTGCGGGTGCTGACCCAAACGGCCGCCGTGTTACGGCTGACCGCAATAGAGCGGGCGTCGGGCACGATGGCAAACAGTTCGATCTTGAAGCCGTCGGGCAACTTGACGTTGGCGAGCATCTTCTTAAGGTTATCAGCATAGGCGCCGCCCTGCGCAATACGCTTGGGGGGAGCTGTGTCGGTACGTTTGAAGGAGCCCAGTTTTTGCAGGTTGGCTGCATCGGCGCCAACCTGGGCAAAGGCACCGCCGACCCCCAAAGTGAAGGCCATACCAACTGCCAGAGATGTTGCTGTACGACGCACTAACTTGCGCAGGATGTGTTTCATATTGTCTCCAATTTGGCAAAGAAGCCGGGTGGGGCGGTCACAACTAGTGTTCCCGGCAGCGCCTAACCCCGCATGAAAAAGTCATGCAGGTAGCGCTTGAAACCAATTTACTTTTTTAGGGAATTTTTATTCATAGTGGAAACCCTCGGTTTAAAGATGCTTTGGCCGTATATTCATTCAGCCCTTAGTTGAAAAAATTTTCAGCCCGGGTTCTTAGCTAGCAACCCTAGAATTTAGTGCAACTGAATGCAGCAGGCAGACCTATCGGACGGTCTGCATCGGCCACCCACCCCACTTGGAGCAGTGCTTTATGCCTCAACTTTTGCGCTCTGGCTATTGCCTGGCCGCTGTCACAAGCCTTGGACTTGCACCCGCCTATGCGCAGCAATTAGAGGAAGTGGTCATCAGCGCATCACGCGCGGAAATGCGCAGTTTTGATGCCCCCGCCGCTGTCCAGCGTATCGACCGCCAGGCCATTGAGGGCGGTGGCCCGCAGATTAATTTGTCCGAATCGCTGGTCCGCGCCCCGGGCCTGACCATCCTCGAACGCCAAAACTATGCCCAGGATTTGCAGATCTCCATCCGCGGCTTTGGCGCCCGGTCGGCCTTTGGCGTACGCGGCATCCGGTTGCTGATCGATGGCATACCGGCCACCACGCCCGATGGCCAGGGCCAGTCCTCCTCCGTCAGCCTGACATCCACCGACCGCCTAGAGGTACTGCGCGGCCCCTTGGCGCAACTGTATGGAAATTCGTCCGGCGGCGTGATTCAGGCTTTCACCAAGGACGCCTCCAAAGAGCCTACCGTGGGATACCAGTACTACCTGGGCTCGTATGGCTTGCGCCGGGCCGACTACCAGTTTTCCGATACCGTAGGTGGCTATGGCCTGGTCGCTGACTACGGCACTTTTTCTACCAGCGGCTACCGCGCCAATAGCGCGGCTGAGCGCAACCAGTTCAACGGCAAGCTCAGCTTTGCGCCCAATGCGCAAACCAAAGTCAATGTGGTGTTCAACCGCTTTGACATGCCGCTGGCGCAAGACCCGCTGGGCTTGACGCGCGCGCAACTAACCGCAGAGCCCACGCAGGCGGGAAATAATGCGATCGAAAAATTTACGCGCAAAATCGTCCTCCAAAACCAGCTGGGTTCATCTATTCAATATGCGGTCAACGCAGACAACGCTGTAACGGCACGCGCCTATTACGGCACACGAGAAAACTTGCAATACCTGGCCAGCACCACTTGGGTAGGCTTGAACCGCACGTATTACGGCACGGGCCTGCAATACAACGGACGCAGCCAATGGCAGGCTACCCCTATCGAGTGGGCCGCTGGCTATGAGTTCGACAAGTCATCGGAGCGCAGACAAGGAGGGGCCAGCTTGCTGGGGGAAAAAAGGCTGGGGCCGCTGACACGCGATGAAGACAACGCAGCGCAAAACAACGACTTTTTTGTACAGGCAACTGCCCATGTATCTGAGCAAATTTCTCTGGTGGGTGGGGTACGCCAAAGCAATGTCACTTTCAACAGCAATGACTACATCCCTGCGACAAACACCGACAGAGATGGTTCAGGCACCGCCAATTTCAGCGCCACGAGTCCCGTGTTGGGCCTAACCTGGCATGCAAACGCGGCCTTGAATATTTATGCCAATTACGGCCAAGGCTTCGAAAGTCCTACGCTGGCGGAAATGGCCTACTCAGGAAGAACGACAGCGACGTTCGTCAATAGCTTTAACACCGATGTCAAGGCCGCAAGCAGCAAACACTATGAAATAGGCGCCAAGTGGGTGCCTGACCGCAATTCCCGTGTAGACCTTGCTTTGTATCAAATTGACACCAACGATGAGATCGTGGTACTTTTGAGCAACGCGGGCAGAACTTCCTTTCAAAACGCCCCCGGCACATCGCGCACTGGCTGGGAGATTGCAGCACGCACGCAATTGAGCGACCATATTTCAGCCAATATTTCGGCATCTGCCATAGACGCGAAGTATTCGCAAGCCTTTAACGCAGGCGCGGCGATACCCACAGGCAACAAAATACCGGGCATCCCTGACAGTTCTACCTTCGCGGAAATTGCATGGTCCAGCGAAGCTTTCGATGCCAAAAACAAATCGGCGCTAGGCACTCGCCTGGCATTGGAGTGGCAGCAAGCCGGGCGCATTTTTGCCAATGACCTGAACACCGAGTCTGCCGATGGGCGCAGCGTTTTCAATCTGGCGCTCAGCCAGCGCTGGGCCTGGAATCAGGGGCTTGTGACCCTCTACGGGCGTCTTAATAACCTCAGTGACGCGCGCTACGTGGGCTCCGTTCTGGTCAACCAAACCGCGAACCCTCCCCAAAGCTATGAACCCGCGATGCCCCAAAACTGGACGCTGGGCCTGAGCCTGAGCATGCCGCTACGCTGAACTCCCCACTGTCACGGGGATGCGCCACAATGGGGAATCTTTAACTTTGCGGCCCCAAGTGGTGCCGGCGTTGAATAATGGCAGCGTTTGCGCCTTTACGGTTCATCCACCCATCCATCGCCCAAGGCCTCTTGCGGGCCTTCTTGGCCGCGTTCGTGTTGGGCCTCTTGCTCGGCTGCACCGCTCCCCAAAAGCTGGCGGAGCCCACGATAGACCCACCAGGGCGCAATAGTTGGGACAGTGCTGCAATGAGCCGGTGGGACGGTATGCTGTTGCCCACCAAAGAGCCCACAAGCTACAGCCTAGACCCACAAGCGCCGGTCGATGCCCAAGGCCAGCGCAAGGCATTGCGGGCACAGGCCAATGCATCAGCCAGCATGCTGCGTACCACTTTGAATATCAGCCCCGATGCCCTCGGGCAAGTGCATTTTTCCTGGCTGGTGCCCGCCCTCATTAAAGAGGCGGATATGGCCACACGCCAAGGCGATGACTCGCCGGTGCGTCTGGTGCTGGCCTTTGAAGGGGACCGGGGCAACTTCTCGGCCAAAGACGCGGCACTCAATGAACTCACGCGTTTGGTGACCGGCAAAGAAATGCCTTATGCGACTTTGATGTACGTCTGGTGCAACAAGCGCCCGGTGGGCAGCATCATCCACAACGCGCGCACCGACCGGATACGCAAAATCGTCATCGAATCGGGTGGCCAAGGACTGCGCCAATGGCGCAACTACGAGCGCGACATCCGCGCGGATTTCGAAGCAGCCTTTGGCGAAGGCCCAGGCAATCTAGTGGGCATAGGCATCATGACCGACAGCGACAACACCCATAGCCAAACCCAGGCCTGGTACGGCAAGATCAGCCTGCAATAAGTCGCCAAGGGATAATTCCTGTCTCTAGCTGCCCGTTAGCATCGGGCCTATCCCCTTTTGGAGCCCGCATGGCACATGCCACTTTTCTTTGGAACGACCCGTTTTTGCTGGATGCACAGCTCAGCGACGAAGAGCGCATGGTGCGCGATGCCGCCGCGTCCTATTGCCAGGACAAACTGCAAACCCGCGTGACGCAAGCCTTTCGCCATGAAACCACGGACCCGGCCATCTTCCGCGAAATGGGTGAACTGGGCTTGCTGGGGCCGACGATTCCCGAAGCCTATGGCGGCCCAGCCCTCAATTACGTGGCCTATGGGCTGATTGCGCGCGAAGTGGAGCGGGTGGACAGCGGCTACCGATCCATGATGAGCGTGCAAAGCTCGCTGGTAATGCTACCGATTTTTGAATTCGGCACCGAGGCTCAACGTCAGAAATACCTTCCGCAACTGGCCACCGGCGCTTTGATCGGCTGCTTTGGCCTGACCGAGCCCAACCATGGCTCGGACCCCCAAAGCATGGTGACGCGCGCGCAAAAAGTAGCCGGCGGCTATAAGCTCAGCGGCGCCAAGATGTGGATCAGCAACAGCCCGATTGCCGATGTGTTTGTAGTCTGGGCCAAAGAAGTCAGCGAAAGCGGCGCTGTGGGCCCGATTCGCGGCTTTATTCTGGAAAAAAGCATGGCCGGCCTTTCTGCACCGGCGATCCATGGCAAAGTGGGCTTGCGTGCCAGCATTACCGGCGAAATCGTGATGGACGGCGTGTTCTGCCCGGAAGAAAACGCCTTCCCTGAAGTACGCGGCCTCAGAGGGCCGTTTACCTGTCTCAATAGTGCGCGCTACGGCATCGCCTGGGGTGCTTTGGGCGCTGCCGAAGACTGCTGGCACCGCGCTCGCCAATACACCTTGGACCGCCAGCAGTTTGGCCGCCCACTAGCTGCCAACCAGCTGATCCAGAAAAAACTGGCCGATATGCAAACCGAAATCGCCCTGGGCCTGCAAGGCTGTCTGCGCCTGGGCCGCATGAAGGACGAGGGCACGGCCAGCGTGGAAGTAACCTCTATCCTCAAGCGCAACTCCTGCGGAAAGGCGCTAGACATCGCCCGCCTGGCGCGCGACATGATGGGTGGCAATGGCATCAGCGACGAGTTTGGCGTGGCCCGCCATCTGGTGAACCTGGAAGTGGTCAATACCTACGAAGGCACGCACGATATCCACGCCCTGATCCTGGGCCGGGCGATTACCGGTATTGCGGCCTTTTCCAACTGAGTTCGTCGGCGAACCCGTAATGACCTACCAAGCCGATCCGCAGCGCTATCAAGACCGCATGCCTTACCGCACTTGCGGCCAAAGCGGCTTGAAATTGCCGGCCATTTCTTTAGGTTTGTGGCACAACTTTGGCGACACCACACCGTTCCAAACCCAGCGCGTCATGTTGCGCACTGCCTTTGACTTGGGCATCACGCATTTCGATCTGGCCAACAACTACGGCCCGCCCTACGGCAGCGCTGAAACTAATTTTGGCGAGCACATGCGGCGCGATTTCAAACCCTACCGCGACGAGTTGCTGATTTCGAGCAAGGCCGGCTGGGACATGTGGCCAGGCCCCTATGGCCAAGGTGGCGGTTCGCGCAAATACATGCTGGCCAGCCTAGACCAAAGCCTCAAGCGTATGGGCCTAGACTATGTGGATATTTTCTACAGCCACCGCTTTGACCTCGACACACCGCTGGAAGAAACCTGCGGCGCCCTGGCAACTGCAGTGCAACAAGGCAAAGCCTTGTATGTCGGTGTGAGCAGCTACTCGGCGCGCAAAACCCGCGAGGCATCCAAGATCCTCAGCGCCATGGGCGTGAAGGCATTGATCCACCAACCGGCATACAACCTGCTCAACCGCTGGGTAGAGGAGGACTTGCTCGACACCCTGGAAGATTGCGCTATGGGCTGCATCGCATTCAGCCCTTTGGCACAAGGCCTGCTTACCAGCAAATACCTTAGCGGCGTGCCTGCGGACGCTCGTATCAACCGGCCCGGCGGCGGCTCGTTCAGCGCTGAGCATCTGAGCGAACAAAACTTAGCGCATGTGCGCGCGCTCAACAGCATCGCGCAAGGCCGGGGCCAGAGCCTGGCGCAAATGGCGGTGGCCTGGGTGCTGCGCGATAAGCGGGTCACCTCGGCTTTGATTGGCGCGAGCAAGCCGGCGCAAATCATCGAGCTGGTCGAAACCGTCAAGCACCTGGACCTCACGCCGCAAGAACTGGCCGCGATCGATCGCCATGCCATAGAAGGCGGCATCAATTTGTGGCAAGGTCCCAGCACCGACCAGCGCCCCGCGTAAGGCCGCAGCATGAGCGAACCATTCGTGCCGGTGCCATCCCGGCACCAGGCCACGCTATTGGCCCTGGGTGCGATCGCGTTGTGGGGTAGTTTGGCGCCGCTGGGTGTGGCCTTGCACAGCGTGCCGCCGTTTTTACTCACCGGCCTGGGCTTGCTGGCCGGCAGTGTGCTGGGCTTAGGTCTGTGTTTGGTGCAAGCGCTGCGGGGAGGCGCTGCGCGCGCGCAGGCACTGGCCGCTTTGCGCTTGCCGCTGACAACGCTGGCGCTGGGCGTGTACGGTTTGTTTGGCTTTCATTTTTTGCTTTTCCTGGCTTTGCGTTATGCACCGCCGGTGCAGGCCAACCTGGTCAACTATTTGTGGCCCTTGGGCATGGTCTTGCTGGCACCGGTTTTTTTGCCGGGCGTGCGATTGCGCGCGGTACATGTGTTGGCCGCGCTGATGGGCTTTGGCGGCGCGGCCTTGGCTATCCTGGACGGCCCGGCCGCACAGCAGGGTGGCGCTTTTGGCGGTTTTGCCTGGGGCTATATTCCAGCGCTGGCCTCGGCGTTTGTGTGGGCCAGCTACTCGCTGCTGACGCAAAGAGTGGCGCCGTTTTCAAGCGCGTCCATAGGAGTTTTTGGCTTGTTATCGGGCCTCTTGTCTCTGCTGTGCCACCGCTTGTTGGAGAACGTGATGGTCCCGGACGCGCATGCCATGCTGCTGATAGGCGTACTGGGCCTGGGGCCGCTAGGCGGTGCTTTTTATTTGTGGGACGCCGCCCTCAAACGCGGCGATGCGCGACAGATAGGCCTTTTGTCTTTCCTCACGCCTTTGCTTTCCACCCTGGGCTTGCTCTGGATGCGGGGCGAAGCACCCAGCCCGTCGATGGCGCTGGCTGCAGCACTGATTGTGGGCGCAGCGCTGCTGGGTTCGCCACGCCCGGGGAGCGACTAAATTGCGCCGCCTGAAAAAAGCAAGGCCGGGTTGTCCGAGGCTATGACCCGCTGTGCCCAGGGCGCAAGGCGTTTGGCGTCAGCGCGTAATACTTCCTGCTTGACGGCCAGTATCTGCGCCGGATGCATAGAAAAGCTGCGCAAGCCCATGCCCAGGAGCAGACGTGTCAGGCTGACATCACCGGCCATTTCGCCGCAGACACTCACCTCTTTGCCTTGCTGGTGGCCTTGGGCAATCGTGGCAGCTACCAATTGCAAGATCGCCGGGTGCAGCGGGTCATAAAGATGCGCCACCGATTCGTCCGCGCGGTCGATAGCCAGGGTGTACTGGATCAGGTCATTCGTGCCTATGGACAAAAAGTCAAAATACTTCAAAAACAGCGGCAGCGTCAGCGCAGCGGCAGGGATTTCAATCATGGCGCCTACTTTTACCGGTCCGTAGGCCAGACCGCGCTTATCCAACTGGCTGCGGGCGGTCGCGATATGCGCGAAGGTTTGCTTGATCTCCCAGGCATGCGCCAGCATGGGCACCAGCAAATGCACCTGACCAAACGCAGCGGCGCGCAATATGGCGCGCAGTTGGGTCAGGAACATCGCCGGGTCGGCCAGGCTCCAACGAATGGCGCGCAAGCCTAGCGCAGGGTTGAGGTGCGCCGCGTCGTGGGTGCTGGCATCGAGCGGTTTGTCGGCGCCCACATCGACGGTGCGAATAGTGACAGGCAGCCCGTGCATGTCCTGCACTGCACGCTGGTAAGCGCTAAATTGCTCTTCCTCGTCGGGCAGATGACCGTGACGCCCCATGAATAAAAATTCGCTGCGAAACAGGCCTACACCGAGCGCGCCGGCTTTGAGCGCCACTTGCGCGTCCTCGGGCATTTCTATATTGGCCAGCAACTGGATTTTTTCACCATCGAGTGTCACCGCGGGGGTATTGAGCAGGCGCGACAAGCGGCCGCGTTCGAGTTCGACTTGGCGCTTTTTGAAGCTGTATTCGGCCAGGATGATGGGCGAGGGATCGACGATCACTACGCCGGCATCGCCGTCAATAATGATCCAATCGTCCTGGCGCACCAGTTGACTGCAGATGCGCGCACCCACTACCGCAGGAATATCCATGCTGCGCGCGACGATGGCGGTGTGCGAGGTTTTGCCGCCGACATCGGTGATAAAACCGGCAAACACGCTTTGCTTGAATTGCAGCATATCGGCCGGCGACAAATCGTGCGCCACCAAGACCAGCGGCACATCCACGGTGTCGCCAAGCATCAAGTCTTGCGTCGCGTTTTTCGGGGTGCTGCGCGGCGGTACCGCCACCGGGTTGGCCACACCGCGCATAGCGCGCAAGATGCGCTCCGCAATCTGCTCTAGGTCACCCTTGCGCTCGCGCAAATAGGGGTCTTCCATTTCGTCAAAATTACGTGCGATCACATCTAGTTGTGCGGTTAAAGCCCATTCGGCGTTGTATAGGCGCTCGACAATCCAGCGTTTGACACCCGTCGCTAACTCGGCATCTTGCAAGAGCATTGAATGCACATCGAGCAAAGCGCCCAGCTCATGCGGCGCGTCTTTAGGGCTCATCTGAGAAATACTCAGGTGCAGTCGCTGCAACTCCTCCACCACCTGGTTACGCGCCGCACGCACACGCTCGATTTCCGCCTCCACATCGGCTTGGCGTATGAAGTAATGCGCCACTTCCATGCGGCTGGAAGCCACCAGAACTGCTCTGCCAATAGCCACGCCGCGTGAGATGGCCAGACCGTGGATAGAGAAAGTCATGCGCGCAAGACCTTAGCCGCCTATTGGCCTTCACCGAAACGGTCGGCCATCAGCGCCAGCAGTGCGTCTATGGCCTCTTGCGCCTGCTCACCCTCGGTCTCGATGGTGATCTCCGAGTCCAGCCCGGCGGCGAGCATCATCACGCCCATGATACTTTTGGCGTTGACCCTGCGTTCGCCTTTGCTGATCCAGATTTCACAGGGAAAGCTGCCGGCCAGCTTGGTCAGCTTGGCTGAAGCGCGGGCATGCAAACCCAGCTTGTTAATAATGGTGGTAGTGACTTGAATCATGGGCTCAGGCCGGTTGAATAAGCGGGAGAGCAGGGGCGACTTCTAGGATGCATTGCTTGCCGCCGGCAAGCGCGCGCGCCAGCAAGGCATCCATAGACTCGTGGCGGTAGTTCACGGTGCGTAGCAGCATGGGCAGATTAACGCCTGCGACCAATTTACATTGCTGATGATCGGCAATTTTCTGCGCGATATTGCAAGG
>CAMCJY010000012.1 GCA_945875225.1 Comamonas sp. lk
GCATCAGCACCACTGCCAACATAAAGATACGCTGGAAGAGAAGTGCCGGAAATTTGTAAATTTGCACGCTAGGTCCCCTTTAAATCGGCCTGATGTGGTCATTGGGATTGTAGAGATACCTTACGTTTCGGCGAGCGCCTGGATTCAAAGGCGCCTGCTGTGCGCAGTTCCCTATCGCGGCGGCACCGGCCGCCGCCGCATGGCCCCGTTAAAATTACCCATTCCCTTTAGCCGGCCTTGCACCGTGACGCTCCACATCAGCACATTCGAAGGCGGTAACGCCCTCAGCCCTTTTCGCAACCAGCAGTTACTGGCGCAATTACAGCGAGTTCACGACAAAATCAGCGCGCTTGACGCACGCTATGTCCATTGGGTTGCGACCGACAGCGTGCCGCAAGCCGATTTACAGGACCGCCTAGGCGCCTTGCTCACCTATGGCGAGTCCGCGTCCCAACGCCAAGGCGGCGAGGTTTTGCTGGTTTCCCCCAGGTTGGGCACTTTATCGCCCTGGGCATCCAAGGCTACAGACATTGCCCACAACTGCGGTTTTGTCGTACGTCGTATCGAGCGCGCGGTCGAATACCGCTTGCACATCAAATCCTGGTTGGGCCAATCGGGAAGCCTGAGCGAAGCTCACAAGCAGGCTGTTGCAGCCTGTTTGCATGACCGCATGACCGAAAGCGTCTGGCACGAGCGCACGCAGGTCCCCCGCTTGTTCCAGGCTTTGCCGGCCACACCCATGGACTATTGCGATGTGCTCGGTGGCGGGCGTGCTGCGCTAGAACTGGCCAATGTGCAATTTGGCCTGGCCCTGGCCGAGGACGAAATCGACTACTTGCACCAGGCCTTTATCCGATTGCAGCGCAACCCCACCGATGTGGAACTGATGATGTTTGCGCAGGCCAATAGCGAACACTGCCGCCACAAAATTTTCAATGCCGATTTCAGCATCGACGGCCAGGCCCAAAGCAGCAGCATGTTCGGCATGATCCGCCATACGCACAAAACGCATCCGCAGCACATGCTGGTGGCGTATTCGGATAACGCCTCGGTGATGGAAGGCGCTGCCGTAGAGCGTTTTGCGCCGCGGCCCGCGTCCGTCCTGGGCGTGCAGCAATCGCCGCAGTACATCAAAACCGAGGCCTTGCAGCACATATTGATGAAGGTGGAAACGCATAACCACCCGACGGCTATCTCGCCATTTCCCGGCGCCTCCACCGGCGCGGGTGGCGAGATCCGCGATGAGGGCGCCACCGGGCGCGGCTCCAAGCCCAAAGCCGGGCTGTCCGGGTTTACCGTGTCCACCTTGCGCTGGGACGGGCAGGGCGGCTACGGCAAGCCGGCGCACATTGCCAGCCCTTTGCAAATCATGATCGAAGGCCCCTTGGGCGGGGCGGCGTTTAACAATGAATTTGGCCGCCCGAACTTGCTGGGCTATTTCCGGGAGTTCGAACAAAGCGCCTGCAGCGCGCAAGACACGGTGCATCGCGGTTACCACAAACCGATCATGATCGCCGGTGGCTTGGGTGTGATCGATGCCGCTCAAACGCATAAAAAACTGTTCCCTGCTGGTAGCTTGCTGGTGCAATTGGGCGGCCCCGGTATGCGCATCGGCATGGGCGGCAGTACGGCCAGCTCGATGGCGACCGGCGCCAATGCGGCGGAGCTAGACTTTGATTCGGTGCAACGCGGCAACCCAGAGATTCAACGCCGTGCGCAAGAGGTGATCAACCAATGCTGGCTGATGGGCGCCGATGCCAATCCGATCCTGGCGATCCACGATGTGGGCGCTGGCGGCCTGTCCAATGCCTTCCCCGAACTGAGCAATGACGCCGGACGTGGCGCTCGCTTTGACTTGCGCGCCGTGCCTCTCGAAGAGTCGGGCATGGCGCCCAAAGAGATTTGGTGCAATGAAAGCCAGGAGCGCTATGTGATGGCGATCGCGCCTGACTCCTTGCCCCTGTTTACTGCCGTGTGCGAGCGCGAACGCTGCCCTTTTGCGGTGGTTGGTGTGGCCACCGAAGATCGGCAGCTGGTGGTGGCCGATGAAGGTGCGCCTTCGCCCGTGGACATGCCCATGAACGTGCTGCTGGGCAAACCGCCCAAGATGCACCGCGATGTGCAAACCCTGCAGCGCGACTTTGCGCCCTTGGATTTAAGTGGTGTCACTTTGCAAAGCGCGGTGACGGCGGTGTTGTCGCACCCCACGGTGGCGTCCAAGCGGTTTTTGGTCACGATTGGCGACCGCACGGTGGGAGGCCTGAGCCATCGCGACCAGATGGTCGGGCCCTGGCAGGTGCCGGTGGCCGATTGCGCAGTCACGCTGGCCGACTTCAAAGGTTTTGCCGGTGAAGCCATGTCCATGGGCGAACGCACACCGCTGGCGGTGATTGACGCACCGGCTTCGGGCCGCATGGCGATTGCCGAAGCGATTACGAATTTGCTGGCCGCGTCGATTGAACTGCCGCGCGTCAAACTGTCTGCCAACTGGATGGCCGCTTGCGGCGAGGCCGGGGAAGATGCAGCGCTCTATGCCACGGTGCAGGCCGTGGGCATGGAACTGTGCCCGGCACTGGGCATCTCGATTCCTGTGGGCAAAGATTCCTTGTCCATGCGCACCCAATGGAAGGACGAAAATGGCGTAGCGAAAAAGGTCAGCTCGCCGGTTTCGCTCATCGTTTCGGCATTTGCCAGCATCGCCGATGTGCGGCCTACGCTAACCCCGCAATTGCAACCGGTGGACGATGCGCTGTTAGTACTGATCGACCTGGGGCGCGGTAAAAACCGCATGGGCGCCGGTATCTTGGCGCAAACCCTGGGGCAAACAGGTCACCAGGTGCCCGACCTGGACGATGCGCAAGATCTGGTAGCTTTGGTCAAGGCCATCAATGCCTTGCGCGAAGAGAAAAAAATACTGGCCTACCATGACCGCAGCGATGGTGGACTCTTGGCCAGCGTGGCCGAGATGGCCTTTGCCGGACGGGTCGGCGTGGCGCTGAATGTGGACATGCTGGTGCTCGAAGGCGATGGTGTATCTGATAGCCGTATGGACGTGGGCGACAGCAAAAACTGGGCAAACCAGGTTGGGGCGCTGCGTGAAGAGTTGACACTCAAAGCCCTGTTCAACGAAGAGCTGGGAGTGGTCTTGCAAGTTCGCGCTGCAGACCGCGATGCGGTGATGTCAGTGCTGCGCACGCATGGCCTATCCAAGCACAGCCATGTCATTGGCAAGACGCGCCCGGCGCAGGGTGCTGATGCACTGGCATTAGAAATTTGGCGCGACGCCAAGGCGGTCTTTAGCGCGCCTTTGCAGGACCTGGCGCAGGTATGGGATAGTGTCAGCTGGAAAATTTGCCGCCTGCGCGACAACCCGGCTTGCGCTGATGCCGAACATGCTTCCTTTGGCGCGCCAATCGATAGCGGTATGCATATTTATTTGCCGCCGGGCTTGGACCCCGCACCCGCACCTACTGCGCCCGCATTGGTATCGGCAAAGCCGCGCGTGGCGGTGTTGCGCGAGCAAGGCGTGAATTCGCACATCGAAATGGCTTATGCCTTTACCGAGGCCGGCTTTGATGCCTTTGACGTGCACATGAGCGATTTGCAAACAGGCCGCGCCGATTTGCGCGACTTTGCCGGACTGGTGGCCTGCGGCGGTTTCAGCTACGGCGACACCTTGGGAGCGGGCATAGGCTGGGCGCGCTCCATCACTTTCAACAAGCGCTTAGCGGACCAGTTCAGCGCATTTTTCGCCCGACCGGACACCTTTGGTTTGGGTGTGTGCAATGGCTGCCAGATGTTTGCCGAGTTAGCCGACATCATCCCCGGCGCAGCCCACTGGCCGCGCTTTACCACCAACCAAAGTGAGCGCTTTGAAGCGCGCTTGTCCCTGGTGGAGGTGCTGGACTCACCTTCGCTGTTCTTGCAAGGCATGGCCGGAGCGCGTTTACCCATCGCCGTGGCCCATGGTGAGGGCTTTGCCAACTTTGCGCAGCGCGGTGACGCAAGCCAAGTGCTGCGCGCTATGCGCTTTGTGGATAACGCCGGGCAGGCCACCGAAGCTTATCCCTTTAATCCCAATGGCAGTCCGGCGGGCCTGACGGCGGTGACGACTGCCGACGGTCGCTTCACTGCCATGATGCCACACCCGGAGCGCGTGTTCCGCAATGTCCAGAGCAGTTGGACCGCGCTGGACATCAGCGCACGCAGCCCTTGGATGCACTTGTGGCACAACGCGCGCCAATGGCTCTGAGCCATGCACGCCGCACGCTATCAGTGGGTGGATGCGCTGCGCGGCCTGGCTATGGTGTGGATGACGGTTTTTCACTTTTGCTTTGACCTGGCCAACGCCGGTCTGATTCAAGCCAATTTCTACCAAGACCCACGCTGGACGGTGCAGCGCACTTTCATCCTAAGCTTGTTTTTGCTCTGCGCAGGCGCGGGCCAGGCCATCGCATTGGCGCAAGCGCAATCCTGGCGGCGCTTTGGTAAACGATGGTTGCAGATTACGGGATGCGCATTACTGGTGAGCGCAGGTTCTTACCTGATGTTTCCCAACAGCTTCATTTACTTTGGCGTGTTGCACGGCATGGCGGTGATGCTACTGATTACCCGCTTTGTCGGCCCGCGCGGGCCTTGGCTATGGCTATTGGGCGGCGCACTCATCGCCTTGCAATGGCTGGCGCCTTGGGCGATCAACGCGGGCTGGTGGGACAGCGCGCTCAACAACAAATCGCTTAACTGGCTGGGCCTGATCAGCGCTAAACCGATCACCGAGGACTACGTTCCCCTGGTCCCCTGGCTAGGCGTGATGCTATGGGGCATGGCGGCAATGCAATGGGTCTTAAACCGACATGCCACACACGCGCTTCACCAGGCTGATGCTCCTGTGCTGCGACCCTTGGCCTTTTTGGGCCGCTGGAGCCTGCGTTATTACATGATTCACCAACCGGTGATATTTGGGGCGCTGTGGTTGTGGCAGCGAGCTTAGGCGGCTTGCATCATCAGGCTGTAGCAGCATCTAAATGGGCGGCTCGAGTTTCCACTCACGGTGTAGCGCCAAGCTGGAAGCTGCCCCACCTTTGTAGGCTCTATCGGACTTAATTTAGTGTCCGTGAAAGCCGCTGCAAGGCTAACTTGACGAGTTTTGGCATACACAGCGATATCACCCAACCGAACGAATCCGTGTTTTGCCTCCGACATGGGAAGGGGTAAAGCAGTGCTCGATGCTTACGGCGCCCAAAAGCACTAAACCAACGGTTTGCGCAGGCGCCTTGGCTTGGGAACTTGCGGGTAACCCAATCTCTAATGGCGGAAAACTCCCCTGCCAGATCGACGCGGATATCCTTACTCGGCGTCCGAGCCCTTGTGGCATTACAGGATCACGAAAGGTTGCGGAGATATTTGGGAAATGCTCGGAAGTATTACTTGCAGGGTTTTAGGGTCACGGATTCAGATTGACTCCGCTGCTCGTTTTTCGCAAACTATAAAATAGTGGCGATAAAGAAGGCAAGCAAAGGGATACATTTGATGTCTCAATTTAACTGGCATGCCATGTTTGGCGATTTGAATATAAAGAAATTTAATCGGGTAGATGATTATCGCTAGGGGCAGCATAAGGTAGTCTTTGCCTCGAACTGAACAAAATCGAATCTCTTTAGTTGTGAATCCAGCATCTTGTAAGATGCGGACCATATTGTAAATTGTTATTACCTTCCAAGTAGGGTATTCTTGTTTGGTAAATATGGAATATTGGCGAAATTTTCCTAGCCAAAAAAAAGACAGCCGATCTCTAACCGTCATCACGTTATCGTTACTTACTATAAATGTGCCGCTCTCATTCAGTAGATTCTTACACTGCTCAAAAAACTGCAAAGTATTATCGAACTCCATTACACCACTTACAGAAGTTATCAGGTCAAACTTTTGAGGTGAAAAAATATTAAATGTACTGCTCGCATCTACCTGTGCAAAGTTTATTTTTGATACATTATTCGGTGGCTGCATATCGGCCCCGAAAACTTTGGATTCCGGAAAAAAATTACTAAGAGTATCCATGAGTTGTCCTTGACCGCAGGGCAAATCGAGTAAGTCTTTTTTATTCCATTTCGGGCCCTGATCTATCAAGTACTCCAAAATGGCCTTGTGTACGCCACGCGCAGTATGTCCCCGGGGAATTAGCCCCAGTTTTTCTTTCAAGTTCATGGTGTGTTCGGCTTGAGGATTTGAAAACAGCAGCTTTTTGGATGGCGCCCGTTGAATAGAAAAAGCGTTAAGTCAGCTTTGCAATCCCCGGCAATCTCCCCCATGATGCCCGACAATAACTGGCGTCAAATGTTGACTGTCAATTATTCGATTTTGGCCTTGCTGCGCAGTTCTTCCTGGTACTTAGCCAGATTTTGCTGGGTCAGGTGCTGCGAGATTTGGGGTTTGACCTCATCGAACTTTGGTATGTTGGATTCACGCACGTCATCGAGGCGGATGATGTGGAAACCGAATTGGCTTTTCACCGGGGCTTCGGTGGTTTTGCCTTTGCCCAGGCCCACTAAGGCATCGGAAAACTCTTTGACGTAGCTGGCGGGGTTGGCCCAGTCCAATTCGCCACCCTTGACGGCAGAGCCGGGGTCTTTAGAGGATTTTTTCGCCAAGTCCTCAAATTTGGAGCCTTTTTTTAGTTGAGCCAGCAAGGCTTTGGCCTGGTCCTCTTTTTCCACCAAGATGTGGCGGGCTTTGTATTCTTTACCGGCGTTGATTGCCACATAGCGGTCGTACTCGGCTTTCATGTCAGCGTCGCTAACCGGGTTCTTGGCCTGGTAGGCAGCAAACAGTGCGCGAATGAGGATGGATTGCTTCACTTCCTCCATCTGCGCCTTGAAGTCGTCGGTGCCGTCTAGACCCATAGCCTGAGCGGCTTGGCTGAAGACTTCGCGGGCGATGACCTCTTCTTTTACCTGGCTTTGCATATCCGGCGTGACTGGGCGGCCGGAGCGGGCTACCTGCTGTGCCAAGGCTTCCACACGGGCGGTGGGCACGGGTTTACCGTTGACGATGGCGATGTTTTGTGCTAGGGCGGGGGCTGCATACAGGGCCAGGAGGGTTGCCGCCGTGGCGGTCCAAGCTTGAAATTTCATTCGAGATCCTTGAGGGCTGGAGAAAAACTAAACATGTATTGTCGCTGGTTCGGGGGGGTGCTCTGTCCAGTGCGCGGGTGTCGGCGTACTGGGCTCAGCTCTCGGTATCGATTTCAATAGCCAGGGCGTGCAGGCCTTGGTCGATGAAATCCTGTGCTGCATCGTACACAAGGCGGTGGCAGGCGACCCGTGTTTTGCCGGTAAAAAGAGGTGAAGCGATGCGCACCCGAAAATGCGTGCCAAAGCCGCTGTCGTTGGCTCCGACGTGGCCCGCGTGCTGCTGGCTTTCGTCAATCACGGTTATTCGCAAGGGCTGCAGGCGCTCGCGCAAGCGGGCCTCGAGGTTGTGTGCGGTGATCTGCAAGGACTGGTTCATGGTTTCTTTCCTGCATCATCCGGGGATAGCGGCACTTGTTCGGGTTGGTCTGCCAACTTCATGTGGGGGGCGATGTACAGGCCCTGGCCCATTATGAAGACCAGGGGAAAGACGAATCCCCACAATTTGAAGTTGACCCATTCCTCGGTGCTGTAGTTGAGCACCACAAAGGCGTTGAGGGCCGCCATAAAAGCGCAATAGGCAATCCAGGCCACGTTCAGCCGCTGCCAAAGCGCATCAGGCAGTTGGAGCTGACTGCCTAGCATGGCACGCAAAAAATTCTTGCGTAAAGCCCATACGGCGACAGCCAAGCCGATAGCCAGACAAGCGTAGAAAACCGTAGGCTTCCATTTGATAAAGCGCTCGTCGTGCAAGCCCAAGGTCACTGCGCCAAAGCCCAGCACCATGATGAGGGTGACTTTTTGCATCAAAGGCAGGCTGCGTTCGCGCGCATAGGTGTAGGCCGATTGCAGCACGGTAGCCGCCATCATCACACCAGTGGCGACATAAATATCAAATAGCTTATAGGCGCCGAAAAACAGCAGCACTGGGAACAGGTCAAATAGGGTTTTCATTCGGGTTTGAAGTCCAGCGAAGCCGAGTTCATGCAGTAGCGCAGCCCGGTGGGGGCCGGCCCGTCGTTAAACACATGGCCCAAGTGGGCGTGGCAATCGGCGCAATGCACCTCGGTACGTTTCATCCACAACATGCCGTCTTCTTTGGTGCCTACTGCGTCGGGCGCCAAGGGCTGGAAGTAGCTGGGCCAACCGCTGCCCGATTCATATTTGGTTTCCGAGGAAAAAAGCGCTTTGCCGCAGCAAATGCAGCCGTAAATACCTTTTTGGTGGTTGTCGGCCCAGCGGCCAGTAAAGGCGCGTTCGGTGGATTCCTGACGCGTCACGGCAAAAGCCATGGGCTCTGCGCCTTTTGAGGCCAACAGGGCCTGCCATTCTTCATCTGTTTTGCGGATCATAAAAATACCCTGGTAATGCCTGTGAATCGCAGCAGCATCAGGAACTGCAGCTAACCGAAATAGTGTTGGCCCAGTCCGGCGCAAAGCCGGCCCAGCGCTCATGCGCTGGATGTTCGTCGAACGGGTTTTCCAGCACAGTTTGTAATTGGGCCAGCACCGAAAAGTCTTTGGCCTGGGCCGCAACAATAGCCTCTTGTGCCATGTAGTTGCGCAGCACGAATTTGGGGTTGGCGCGCAGCATATGAGCCGACACATCGGTGCTCCCCATACCTTTGTGCATGGACTCAAACGCATATTGCCAAGTTTGCATTTGCTGGCGGTTCACAAACAAATCCATGACCGAATAATCTTCATCGTCCATGCGTGCGGCCCAATGGCTCAGGCGGCGCCAGAAGATGGTGTAGTCCACCTGGTCGGCCGCCAGCATGGGCAGCAGCATGTCGGTTAGGGCTTTTTGCCTGGGGTCGGCAAGGCTTAGGCCCATTTTATTCGCCAGGCACAGTTGGCTGGCCGCTTGGAAGTGCGCGCGGTACGTGTCCACGGATTCGGTAGCCGCTTCCTCGTCGCCAATCAGCGGCATCAAGGCGTCGGTCAGGCAATACAGGTTCCAGTACGCCATATTGGGCTGCTCGGAAAACGCGTAGCGACCTTCCGTATCTGAATGGTTGCAGATATGGCCGGGCGCAAAAGCGTCTAAAAACTGGAAAGGCCCGTAGTCCAGCGTCAGGCCCAGGATGCTCATGTTGTCGCTGTTCATGACGCCATGGCAAAAGCCCACGGCTTGCCAATGCGCCAGCATTTCGGCGGTCTTGCGGCTGACTTCGCCTAGTAAAGCCAGATAGGGGTTGCCATCGCTATCGTCCCGGCAATGCGAGTAATAGTGGTCGATCACAAAATCAGCCAGCCTTTGCAGTTGGGGTATTTGTTGGCGCTGGCTGAAGTGTTCAAAGTGCCCAAAGCGGATAAAACTAGGTGCTACGCGCGCCACCACCGCTGCCGTTTCGGCGGTTTCGCGCCAAATGGTGGCGTCCGAACCCGTCACGCACAAAGCGCGCGTGGTCGCAATGCCCAGTCCGTGCATGGCTTCACTGCATAAAAACTCGCGAATGGCGCTGCGCAGCACGGCGCGTCCATCGCCCCGGCGCGAAAAAGGCGTAGGGCCAGCGCCCTTGAGTTGAATCTCCTGGCCCGCCAATTCGCCGAGCAAACAGGCACGCCCGTCGCCCAATTGGCCGGCCCAAACGCCAAATTGGTGGCCGCTGTACACCCCGGCATGCATGGCGCTGCCTTTGAGAACCAGGTTGCCAGTCATGGCCTGAAGCGCTGAATCGGTGGCAGCCCAGCCGGGGGGCAGGCCCAGCGATTGGGCCAGGGCCGCGCTGTGGCCTACCCAATAAGGCTCGGGCAAGGGCGCGGGGGCGACAGGTGCCACAAAATCTGGCCCTAAATTGGCATAGCGCTGCTGCCATGGCAGCGATGCCAGTGCCAGGTCGGCGGATAAGGCGGGGGCAGGTGCCGAGGGGTGGGTTGAGTCGGTCATGCCCGTATTTTCCGCGAAAGTCACGCGTAGTCCTTGGCGCGGGACTTTCCCGCCCCCGGGCGCGGTGCAGTTAATATGCGTGCTCGCCCTCGTTAGGCGTATTTTTTTGGAGAGATGTTGATGCTCGGATTGATGCAAAGCCAGCAATTGCTGATTTCTTCCCTGATTGATTTTGCCGAGCGGCACCATGGCGAAGGCGAAATAGTCTCGCGCCGCGTAGAAGGGGACATCCACCGCTGCACCTACAAAGACATTGCCCGGCGTTCTCGCCAAGTGGCCAATGCCCTGGACGGTATGCAACTGGGCTTTGGCGACCGGATTGCCACCCTGGCTTGGAATGGCTACCGCCATTTGGAGCTTTATTTTGGTGTCAGCGGCTCGGGGCGGGTGCTGCACACGCTCAATCCGCGTTTGCATCCGGACCAGATCGTGTGGATTGCCAACCATTCCGAAGACCAGGTTTTGTGCTTTGACATGAGCTTTCTGCCCATCGTCAAAGCGGTGCATGCGCGTTGCACCACGATCAAACATTTCATCGCTTTATGCGACGCGACCAACCTACCTACGGATAGCGGCATTCCCGGCCTGCAAAGCTACGAGGCCTGGATGGGCAATCAAGCGGCCCAATACGTCTGGCCCGAGTTTGACGAAAACAGCGCATCGAGCATGTGCTACACCAGCGGCACCACGGGCAACCCCAAGGCCGCGCTTTACAGCCACCGATCAACCATCCTGCACGCCTGGGCTGGTGCCGTGCCTGACGCCTTGAACATGAGCGCGCGCGACAGCGTGCTGCCGGTGGTGCCTATGTTCCACGTCAATGCCTGGGGCCTGCCGTATTCAGCGGCTATGACCGGTGCCAAGATGGTCTTGCCCGGTCCGGCTATGGACGGAAAGTCGATCTTCGATTTGATCGAATCCGAAAAAGTGACCTTCGCTGCTGGCGTGCCCACGGTGTGGCAAATGATGCTCGGCCATATGCAGCAGGGCGGTTTGCGTTTTTCCACGCTCAAGCGCACCGTGATCGGCGGCTCGGCTTGTCCGCCAGCCATGATCTCTGCATTCAGTGACACCTACGGCGTGGAGGTGCTGCACGCCTGGGGCATGACCGAGATGTCGCCACTGGGGACGGTCTGCACGCTCAAAAATAAGCATGTGAACATGGACGACAGCCAGAAAATGGCGGTACGCATTAAGCAAGGGCGAGGCATTTATGGCGTGGACATGAAAATCGTCGATGAGCAAGGCGAGGAATTGCCCTGGGATGGCAAGGCCTATGGCGATTTGCTAGTCAAAGGCCCCTGGGTAATACGTGAATACTTCAGGGGCGAGGGTGGCTCCCCGCTGGTCAAGGGTTGGTTCCCCACCGGGGACGTGGCCACCATCGATGCCGACGGTTATTTGCAAATCACCGACCGCAGCAAGGACGTGATCAAGTCCGGCGGCGAGTGGATCAGCTCAATTGACGTGGAAAACATCGCCATGGCGCACCCGGCAGTAGCCATGGCGGCCTGTATTGGCATGAAGCACCCCAAATGGGACGAACGCCCGGTGGTGGTGGTGGTGAAAAAACTCGGTGCCGACCTTGCGCGGGAAGAGTTGCTCGCCTTTTTTGAGGGCAAAACCGCCAAGTGGCAAATCCCCGATGATGTGGTTTTTATCGATGCTATTCCTTTGGGCGCGACGGGCAAGATGCAAAAAGTCAAATTGCGCGAGACCTTGAAGGACTACCAGTTGCCAACGGCTTAAGGCCTGAGCCGTTCGCTGGTGCGCGGCGCGGACGTTTTTTCTCGCTGTTTATCCAAGTGAAGCCGCAGCTTGCGGCTCCGCCCCGTTTGCGGGCTGGGTGTTTATCACTTTGGTGACTAATCTAGGGTTAAACCCTTGGGATGTGCAGGGTGGAAGTCTTGTAACCTTCGCCACTTAGATTTCTTAGGAGAACGTGTAGTGTCTATCCAATTCAAACTTATGACGGCGGCAGTTGCGCTGGTTTGCGCCAGCGGCGCCATGGCGCAAAAAGGGGAGGTAGTCAAAATGGTGCGCATTGATGCGCAGTCTGGCCTGCTGGGCCCCGTCGGCGTTAACCAGCTCAAAAGCTACCAATTTTTTGCCGAGAAGTTCAGCGGCAAAGGCAACCCGGCTGGGGTCACGTTTGAAGTGACCGGCATTGATAACAAACTCAGCCCCGCCGAAAGCCTGAACGCGCTCAAATCCGCCATCGACCAGGGCGTGCGTTACATCATCCAGGGCAATGGCTCCTCGGTCGCATTAGCGCTGTCCGATGCGGTGACCAAGCACAATGAACGCAACCCTGGCAAAGAAGTTATTTACCTGAACGACGCTGCCGTGGACCCAGACCTGACCAATAACAAGTGCAGCTACTGGCACTTCCGCTTCGACGCGGACACCTCGATGAAGATGGAAGCCATGTCCAGCTTTATGGTGGATAAAAAGGATATCCAAAAAGTCTACATCCTGGGTCAGAACTACTCGCATGGTGTGCAGGTTGCTAGGTACGCCAAGGAGACCCTGGGCCGCAAGCGCCCGGATATCCAAATCGTGGGCGAAGACCTGCACCCCTTGGCCCAGGTGCGCGACTTCGCGCCCTATATCGCCAAGATCAAGGCCTCGGGCGCGGACACGGTGATTACCGGTAACTGGGGCTCAGACTTGTCGCTCCTCATCAAGGCCGCTATGGAAGGCGGCTATACGGGTAATTTCTATACTTATTACGCGGGCGTCACCGGCACGCCGACGGCCTTGGGCACCAATGGCGCGGGTAAGGTCTATCAAATCGCTTACAGCCACTACAACATGGGAGGCCAGATGGCCAAATGGATGACCGAATTCAAGACCAAGTACAACGACGATTTCTATACTGGCTCTGTGATCCGCGTGTACCAGATGCTGGGTGCGGCCATGGCCAAGGCCAAGTCCACCGACCCGGTCAAAGTCGCTGCTGCCTTGGAGGGTTTGCGTGTCGATAGCTTCAACGGCGAAGTGGAAATGCGCAAGCTAGACCACCAGTTGCAGCAGCCGCTGTACATGACGGTATGGCAGAAGGCGGACAAAAAATACCCTTATAGCCCGGAGAACACCGGCATGACCTTGGTGCCTCTCAAAGAGTACCCTAACTACGTTTCCAGTACGCCGACCAGCTGCCAGATGAAGCGGCCTGCTTAAGCCCTAATGTGACATACCGGGTAAGCGAAACGCGCTCTGCACAAGGGCGCCTCGCTTAGCCTTGAAAGCCTGCAGGTTGCCATGGAATTTTTTCTTATTTCAAGTCTGAACGGCCTGAGTTACGGCTTGTTGCTGTTCATGCTTAGTTCGGGTCTGACCCTGATTTTCAGCATGATGGGTGTGCTGAACTTTGCGCACGCTAGTTTTTATATGCTGGGGGCCTATATCGGCTACAGCCTTGCGCAACTGCTGGGGTTTTGGCCGGCGATGGTGCTTGCGCCTTTGTTGGTAGGTGCCTTGGGGGCCCTGTTCGAGCGCTATTGTCTGCGCCGAGTACACAAATTCGGCCATGTGCCTGAACTCTTGATCACCTTTGGCCTGACCTATGTGGTGCTGGAAGTGGTGCAACTGGTCTGGGGCCGCATTGCGGTGGACTTTGCGCCACCCGCACTCTTGCAAGGCCCGGCTTTTACGCTGGTGAATCATTCGGTGGTGGGTCTGAGTTTGCATTGGGGGGCTGTGGCGCGTGATCTTTGTAGTTCTGCCGATGGCGCTGTGCGCATTGTCTGCTCGCCTTTCCCGGCGACGCGCGGCTTCATGATGCTGGTGGCTATCACCATGCTGGCGTCCATTTGGTTGTTGCTGACGCGTACCCGTGTCGGCTTGGTCATCCAAGCGGCTTTGACGCATCCCGATGCCGTCGAGTCCCTGGGGCATAACGTGCCGCGCGTATTCATGCTGGTGTTTGGCGCCGGTGCTGCGCTGGCCGGTTTGGCCGGTGTCATTGGCGGCAGCACTTTCCTCACCGAGCCGGCCATGGCCGCAACCGTGGGCTCGATTGTGTTTGTGGTGGTGGTCGTGGGTGGTCTGGGTTCTTTGTCCGGCGCGTTTATCGCTTCGCTCTTGATCGGCATCGTCCAAACCTTTGCCGTATCGCTGGATTACTCGGTGGGCAGCGTGCTGGCCTCTATCGGCATGGCGCTGGCGCCGTCATGGCAGGGCACCACCCTGGTGCGGCTGACGATTGCCCAGGTGGCGCCGATATTGCCGTATTTGATGCTGGTGTTGATTTTGATTTTCCGCCCGCGCGGTCTCTTGGGGAGCCGCGAAGGATGAGCGCCGCAAGCTATACCGGTGGGCGCTGGGGCTCGATGTACTTGTGGTTGGCCTTTGCCTTGCTGATGCTGGTCATGCCCCGTGTCTTTGACAGCGGCTTGTCCATCACCATGCTGTCGCAAATGGGCATCGCCATCATTGCCTGTTTGTCCTACAACATGCTGCTGGGGCAGGGTGGCATGCTCAGTTTCGGCCATGCCGTGTACACCGGCCTGGGCGCGTTTGTTGCCATCCATGCGCTCAATGCCTGGTGCGCCGCCAGCCCAGCGCTGCCGGTGTCGCTGGTGCCCTTGGTGGGCGGAGTCGCGGGCATGGGTTTTGCGGTGCTGTTCGGCTATGTGACCACGCGCAAATCCGGCACGACTTTTGCCATGATTACCCTGGGCCTGGCCGAACTGGTGTTCGCCATGTCCCTGATGGTGCCGGAGTTTTTCGGCGGGGAGGGCGGGGTGTCGGGCAACCGGGTGGTGGGTGCGCCTGTGCTGGGCATTAGCTACGGGCCGGCCGAGCAGGTGTATTACCTGATCGCCTTGTACACCTTGGTTTGCGTGGTCTTGATGTACGCCTTCACGCAAACCCCCTTGGGTCGCTTGCTTAACGCGGTGCGCGACAACCCGGAGCGGGTGGAATTTATCGGCTACAACCCCCAGCGCATCCGCTACACCGCCTTCATCATTGCCGGATTTTTCGCCGGTATATCGGGCGGCCTGGGGGCTTTGAATTTTGAAATTGTCAATGCTGAGGTCGTGGGCGCAGCCCGTTCCGGCGCCTATCTCCTGTTTACGTTTTTAGGCGGCGCTACTTTCTTCTTCGGTCCCATCCTGGGCGCGGTACTGATGGTGCTGGCCTTTGTCATGCTCAGCGAGCTGACCAAGGCCTGGTTGCTCTACCTGGGCGCGGTGTTTATGTTGATGGTGATGTATGCCCCGGGCGGGTTGGCCAGCCTGATTATGCTCAATCTGCGTGTGGCCCGCCAAGGCAAAGTGCGCGTGTTGCTGCCGGTCTATGGTCTGCTGAGCGCAAGCAGTGTGGTGTGTGGTCTAGGTTTTTCTGCATTGGTGGAAATGGTGTACCACCGTCAACTCGATGCCGCAATGGGCCCGGTGCTCCGTTTCTTAGGCATGGCTTTGGACACGTCCTCTGCCGTGCATTGGTCTGGCTTGCTGGTCTATCTGGCCCTTG
>CAMCJY010000013.1 GCA_945875225.1 Comamonas sp. lk
GCGCTTTATGAAAGAAATGAAAGTGCCTCACGAAAAAACCAATGTCAATGGCGGCGCTATTGCCATGGGCCATCCGCTGGGCGCAACCGGCGCCATGATTTTGGGCACGCTGATTGACGAACTGCATCGCCGTAATCTGCGCTACGGCATGGCTACGCTGTGCGTGGGCGGCGGCATGGGCATTGCAACTATTGTGGAAAGAATCTAAACATGCAGACCATTCGCTACGCGCTGCAAGACGGCATTGCCACCGTCACCTTTGACGAGCCCAATTCTCCCGTCAATACCATGTGCCTGCAATGGCAGCAAGACATGGATGCTTTGGCTGCGCAAGTGCTGCAAGACAAGGACAGTATCCGGGGCATCATCCTGGACTCGGCTAAATCTACCTTTTTTGCCGGTGCGGACCTCAAAAGCACCATGCGCTTGCAGCCCTCGGATGCGCCCAACGTGTTCGCCGGCATCGAGCGCATGAAAAAGTCCATGCGCACCTTAGAGTCGCTAGGCAAGCCGGTTGTCAGTTGCCTCAACGGCACTGCACTGGGCGGCGGCTGGGAGGTGGCCCTGATCGGCCACTACCGCATCGCCATCGAAGACCGAAAGATCCAGTTCGGCCTGCCCGAAGTGACGCTGGGCCTGCTTCCCGGCGCCAGCGGTGTGACCAAAATGACACGCCACCTCGGCCTCATGGGCGCGCAGCCTTTTTTGGTGGAGGGTAAATTATTTGGCCCAGCGCAGGCCTTGGAAATGGGTCTGGTACATGCCTTGGTGCCACCCGGGCCCGAGGCCGCAGCCACCATGCGCAGCCACGCCTTGGAGTGGATTAGCGCCAATCCCCAAGCCCAACACCCCTGGGAAGCCAAAGACTACAAAGTACCCGGAGGGCTGCCCAGCAACCCCAAGGTGGGGGGCATGCTGCCCGTGGCTCCTGCCATGCTGATGAAGCAAACACGCGGCCTCTACCCCGCGCCTGAGGCCATACTGGCCTGTATGGTCGAAGGCCTGCAAGTAGACCTGGACACCGCGCTACGCATTGAAAGTCGCTACTTGGCGCTGCTGATGACGGGCATTAACGCCCGCTCCATGATCAACACCTTTTTCTTCAACCTCAATGCCATTAAAAGCGGGCGCGCGCGCCCGGCCAATGTGCCGCGTTTTGCACCAAAGAAAGTGGGCATTTTGGGTGCAGGCCTTATGGGCGCAGGCATTGCCTATGTGCAGGCGCGCAAAGGCATTGCCACGGTACTCAAGGACGTGAGTCTGGAAAAAGCCGCGCACGGCAAAGCCTATAGCAGCAAGCTCTGCCAGGGCATGGTGGACAAAGGCCGTATGACGCTGCCCGCCATGGCGCAAACCCTGGACTTGATACAGGTTACCGGCGATGCCACCGACCTGCAAGACTGTGACCTGATTATCGAAGCCGTATTTGAAAACCGCGAACTCAAGGCGCGCGTCACGCAAGAGGCCGAGCCACTGCTGCGCCAAGGCGGTTTCTTTGCCTCTAATACTTCTACCCTGCCGATCAGTGGCTTGGCCACCGCAAGCCGTGCCCCGGCCAAGTTTGTTGGCATCCATTTTTTCAGCCCGGTGGACAAGATGAAACTGGTGGAGATCATTCGTGGGAAAGCCACCGACGATGAAACCATTGCTCGCGCCTTTGACTATGTGCAATCCATCGGCAAGATGCCTATCGTGGTCAACGATTCACGTGGCTTTTTCACCAGCCGGGTGTTTGGCACCTTTGTCATGGAAGGCGCGGCCATGCTGGGTGAAGGCATACCGGCCACCGTGATTGAAAACGCCGGTCTGCAAAGTGGTATGCCGGTAGGCCCGCTGGCCGTGCTGGACGAAACTGCGCTGTCGCTCAGTGTGCATGTCATGGAGCAAACCATCGCCGACTTTGCGGCTGAGGGCAAAACCTATGTGCCCCGCCCCGGCGAAGCGCTGGTGGCCGAGATGGTGAAAAAACATGCTCGCCCGGGCCGCGCAGGCGGTGGCGGTTTTTACGATTACCCGGCTGAAAAGGGTGCGAAAAAAACACTTTGGCCAGGCCTGAAAAGCTTGTATGAAAAGCCAAGCCTTGCCTGGGACATCCAAACCCTGAAAGACCGCTTGCTCTACCGCCAGGCCATAGAGACAGCGCGCTGCCTGCATGAAAACGTGCTGACCAGTGTGCACGAAGCCAATATCGGCTCCATTTTCGGTATCGGTTTTCCTGCCTGGACAGGAGGCGCGATGCAGTTTATTTACGGCATGGGCCTGGATGCATTTTCCGCGCGCTGCGATGCGCTGGCTGCGCAATATGGCGATGGCTTTGCGCTGGGGCAGGACGTGAAAGACACGATTAGCCGCTACCAACCGGTGTACTGAAGCGGACAGATCCGTACACATGTGCATGCAATAATTCTTGCTGCCCAAATACAAGGAGACAGGCATGCAGTTGGTGAAACGGATTTTGGTGGGCTTGGTCGCACTCGGCCTCTTGGTGGCGGCACTGGCTTGGGCCTTCCAGCGCGAGCTAGGCACCCTGGTGCTAAAGCGCATTGCGAATTCCCAAGTAGGTCGCAACATCGTGCCCGATTTGCCCGATGGTCTGCACCTGGCCTTGTGCGGCACCGGCTCTCCCTTTCCTGACCCCAGCCGCGCCGGGCCTTGCTCGGTAGTGATCGCCGGGGACCGGGTGTTCATTATCGACGCAGGCGAAGGCGCCGCCCGCAACCTGGGCTACATGGGTATACCGACCGGCAAAGCCGAAGCCCTATTTTTGACCCACTTCCATTCTGACCATATTGACGGCCTGAGCCCCATCATGTTGCAGCACTGGGGCCTGGCCTCGTCCACCGCACCCCTGCCCGTCTACGGCCCCACGGGTGTAGACACAGTGGTCGATGGCTTGAGGTCAGCCTACGTGTTCGACTACGGCTACCGCGTCAGTCACCATACCGAAAAAATCATGCCCGCCGGTGGCAGTGGCGGTAAAGGCATGCCTTTTGAACTGCCGCCCAAAGGCCAGGGTGACATCGTTGTGGTGCTGGACGACAAGGGTCTCAAAGTAACGGCATTTCGCGTTAACCATGCGCCGGTTGAGCCAGCCGTGGGGTACCGCTTTGACTACAAGGGCCGCTCTATCGTGATCAGCGGCGACACCACCAAAGTGCCCTCGGTGGTGGCTATCTCCAAGGATGTGGATATCTTGTTGCATGAAGCTTTGCAACCCAAGCTGGTGACGCTTTTAGGCGATGTGATGACTGATAAAAAAATGGATAACCTGGCGCATGTAATGCGCGACATCCTGACTTACCACACCACGCCGGAAGAGGCGGCGCAAGTGGCCTCAGAGGCCGGGGCCAAACACCTTGTTTTCAACCATATCGTGCCCCCTATGCCGGTGCGCTTTGGATATCCGGCCTTTGTGGGCGACGCGGCCCAGTTTTACAAAGGCCCGATAACGGTTGGCGAAGACGGCATGTTCTTTAGCCTGCCCGCCAACTCCAGTGACGTGGTCAAAAAGCGGCTGATGTAATGACGCAGTCCGCGCGGCGCGGTCAATAAAACAATTTCACTATGCTCAATTTATTCTTCAAAGTCACGATTCTTGGGGTGTACCTGCTGGGCATTGCCTCGCATATCGTCGTGTTTCCCGGCCAGAGCGGGCCGATCGTGCAAACCATGTCGCTGGCCTTGTTGCTGATTCACGCGCTGGAGTGCCTGCTGGCCTATCGTTACATCAAGCTGTATTCCGGTCCGCTACTTGTAAGCCTACTGCTGTCTTTGTTATTTGGCTTGTTGCATTGGATGCCGCTGGCGCGAAAGGCACGCCAGGCGGCACTAGAACAATCGCCGCAATGACAGCCCATGCGCCTTCGCGTCTGCGGCGCATTCTGGTCGGTGGTGCCTTGTACCTGGGTGCGCTGGTGATTGGTGTTGGCTCTGCGCTCTGGGTCTTAAAAAAAGCAGCTTGGCTCAACCCTTCGGTACATGCAGGCGCTTGGCGTGCCAACTTGCAGGCCGGTAGCGTAGATGCCGATATGTACACCCGTGCCACCGTGGCGGTCAACGCCTTATTGGCTCTGGGCCGCAGCGAAACCATGTATTTTGTCGCGACGCAGGATGACACCGGCCATGCCCTGCGCTCGCAATGCAATTACCGCATCAGCGGTGTGCCGCCCAAAGCGCGCTGGTGGAGCATTACGGCCTATGCCGACGATATGTTTTTGTTTGATGCGCCCAATGCGCATTACAGCCTGAACGGCGATATCGCGCAGCTCAGCAGCGAAGGCCTTTTCAGCTTTACCACCGGCCCCCAGGAACAAAGTGGCAGCTACTGGCTGCCCACGCCGGGCAAGCGCGGCATGCTGCTCACCCTGCGCCTGTATAACCCGGAGGCCGCCCTGCAAGCCGCGCCGCAAAGCCTGGTGCCACCCAAAATTCAGCCCGTGGGAGACTGCGTATGAGCAGCTGGTCCAACACCCGCCGGCTTTGGCTTTACCGCATTGCCACCTTGTTAAGCACGGCGGTATTGGCGCATTTACTCACTGTGTGGGCAGTGCCACGCCTGATCATGCAGGTGCTGATGAACGGGCCGATGGCGCAAAAAATGAACATGCACAACCAGGCGGCTTTTCCGCCGCCGGTCAATGCACAGTCGCGTACCGTGGTCATGCCCAGCCCGGACTTGCTGTATTCGGTTTGCGTATTTGACCTGGCCGACGGTCCGGTGCGCGTGCGTGCCGCGCCCCAATCGCCGGCTTATTGGTCGATAGCTTTGTACAGCGCCAACAGCGACAACTTTTTTGTACGCAATGACCGCCAAGCGCAGGGCGCACCGATAGACCTGTGGCTGGTGCCCGCCGGCGGCGCCAAGGGTGCAACGCCGGTGCCCCAAGGCGCACAAGTGGTAGTTAGCCCCTCAGGTACCGGCTTTTTGCTGATGCGTCTGCTCGCCTCGGACTACCAGGCTAACCAGGCGCAGTTGGAGTCGGCCCGCCGAACCCTGCGCTGTGAGCCGGCCAAGGCCGTCTAAATAGCAGCTGTCCATGCTCGCTGCTTTTCTGCGTCGTTGGTTTTTGTGGCAAACCCTGGCTTACGCCGCCGGCAGTGTGTGGCTGGTAATGGCCTGGCAATGGCCAGCCGGGTGGCTTCTGGCCGCTTGGTTAGCGCTGCCCTTGCTAATTTTGTGGGTATGGACCGCAAAACTCACTTTGCATTCCCGCCCGCAAGGGCTTAGTGGCTGGGTATGGTGGCGGGCTATCGCGGGCGAGACCTGGGCGATTTACCGCTTGTTGGTCTGGGCTATGCCCTGGGTCCGTGCCCATTCGCAAATGCTGCAAGCCGGCGCCCAAGATCAGCAATTACCAGTGTTGTTGATCCATGGCTATTGCTGCAACCATGGCGTGTGGCGTGATGTGGCGCCGCGCTTGCAAGCCCTAGGCCATACCGTGCTGGCTATCAACTTAGAGCCATTTTTTTGCTCCATTGATGACTATACGCCCCAGGTGGAGCAAGCCGTAGCGCAACTACGCGCCCAGACCGGTCAGCAGCGTGTAGCCCTGGTGGGCCATAGCATGGGCGGCCTGGTGATACGCGCCTGGATGCGCGCCTATGGCGACGCGCAAGTCGCCGTCGCAGTGACGCTGGGCAGTCCACACCAGGGCACCCAAATCACGCCCCATGCCAAGTTAGCGTACGCGCGCCAAATGGTCTGGGCCAACGACTGGCTGCAAGCCTTGCAGGCCAGCGAAAGCCCCCAGCGCCGCGCCCTGCTGCGCCTTGCCTTGACCGCGCAAGACGCTATTGTTTTTCCACAAACTGCACAACGTCTGCCTGGCGTGGATACCCAGGTGTTCAGCGGGATCGGGCATTTGCAGCTGTGTACCGATGCACGGGTGTTTGCGTGGGTGGCAGCGCAACTGCATGCGCGCCAGAAGCAACAAGCCATACGCTAGGATGCTGGTTTTAGCATTGATCGCATGCCCTCATTAGACGATTCCCCGGCTCCGATTGCAGCCGGTTTCAGCCCTGCGAGCATGCCCCGCCCTGCCTCTCTCGCCGCCCTGTTTTGGGCCATCAGCGCAATCGCGCTGCAAGGCTTTGGCGGGGTGTTGGCGGTGGTGCAGCGCGAGCTGGTCGAGAAGAAACAGTGGCTCACGACCGAGGAATTTGTCGAGGACTGGGCGGTGTCGCAAATCATGCCTGGCCCCAATGTGGTGAACCTGGCCCTCATCATCGGCGACCGCTATTTCGGCTGGCGGGGTGCTTTAGTGGCCTTGGCGGGCATGCTCACCTTCCCACTTTTTGTGGTCATGGCGCTGACGATTGGGCTAGCCGGGATAGGGCATCTGCCCGCAGTGCAAGGCGCGTTGCGTGGCATGGGCGCAGTGTCTGCGGGCTTGATTGCGGGCACCGGAATCCGTTTGGTGCCGGCCTTGCGCAGCAATGCCATGGGCACGCTAGCCTGTTCGCTGATCGCCGGACTGGTGTTTATCGCCATCGCTTTATTTAGGGTGCCGCTGGCCTGGACGCTGCTGTGCATTGGCTTGCCAGCATTTTTTTGGGGCTTGCACTGCATCCGCACTTTGGCTGCACTGCCGCAGGGGCAAACATGAGCGGCTTTGGCTACGCCAATCTGCTGGACCTGCTGGGCTGCTTTGTCACCCTGTCCTTGCTGTCGGTAGGCGGCGCTATCACCACCGTGCCCGAAATGCACCGTTATTTGGTGGCGCAAAACGCCTGGTTGACGGACGGCCAGTTCAGCGCTTCGATTGCCCTGGCGCAAGCGGCACCTGGACCCAATGTTCTCTTCGTGGCGGTCCTGGGCTGGAATGTGGGCATGGCTTCGGGCGGCGGCCCGGCCAATGGTCCCCTGCCCTGGGCCTTGGCCAGTGCAGCGATGGCGGTATCCATGGTGGGGATCATCATTCCCAGCACCACGCTCACCTTTTTTGCAGCCCGCTGGGGTCAGCGCAATCGCGAACGCCCTGAGGTGCGCGCATTCAAGCAATCTATGGCTCCGGTAGTGATAGCCCTGCTGATCGCTACCGGCTGGCTGCTTACCGCCAGCCATGGCAATTTGCAGCAAGCGCCCTTGCTCTGGCTACTTACCGTCGCTTCAGCGCTGCTCGTCTGGAAGACGCGTATTCACCTGTTGTGGCTCATCGGCGCGGGAGCGCTGGCGGGGGTATTGGGCCTGGTGTGAACCTTGACTTCCCTTGGGGCCAGACTTAGCCTGCCTGCCAGGCGCCTTGCACTTGCTCCCAGCCCACGACAGCAATGGGCGTGCCATCGGGCTGGATAAAAACCAATGGGCCCAAAAAGGTCATGTAAAACTCACTATCCACCGGAAAGTAGGTTTGGTCATGGCGCGCACCAGAGCACTCAAAACCATAGCCCGGAGCAACCGCAGTCTCACCCCCATGGTCTTTTCCCCCGCGCACATCCATACGCCCTTTCGTCAGAAAATATTCGCCCGGTCCCGCATGGATATGGGGTGCAAATGAGGAGCCTTTGGGGCAATCAAAAATAGCCGTCCATGCGCCATGGCCGGGTTGAACATGCAGTAATTTCCAACGGATGCCGCCATCGGCTAAACCTGCTGGAAAGTCGATCCAAGCGAGGTCCGGGATGTGGACGTATTCTTCGGCGATCTTAGATTTCATGGGTTCGGCTCCTGGTGGTGGTTGACGAATACTCGAAAGCCATCGTTTAGCCGCTATTGGCTAGACGGCAGCACTTCGAGGAAACATGTTGCATCGGATAGTGCGCCGGGATAACTATGGTTTACCCTCGCAAAAGATGCCCATTGGTAAATAGGTTTCCCCCAGCGCCACCCTGGGATTAGCGTTTTCCTGCCCCGACCAAAGCGCATAGGAAACGCGCTAAGGCATCGTCTGCCAACTCAGCCGCGAAAGCAATGGAGGACTAGGGCGCTTAGCCTATCCTTGGACCCCATATTTGCGCAAGCTTCAGTTTGGGTTCTCGAAAAACACGTAATTCGTGGCGTAATCGCTGACCTCGAAATAGACCTTTTTCTCGGCCGCGTCGGCCTGCATATTCAGGTTCTCGTCCAGCACGCCGTAACCAAAGCGGTAAGGGCGCGGTTTGTTGTCGTCGGTCCCCATGGCGGTGCTAAGTTTGTCCACTTTGAGAAAGCGGCGTACCAGTTTGTCGCCGGCATAGACTTCCAACACGCCGCTGGTGCCGGTCCAGTTTTGGATGTCACGCCCCAATTTGTTTTGCTGCTCCTGGGTGCAGGCACCCAAGGCCAGCACAAGTGCCACAGCGCTTGCGCCAAGCGCGAAATACTTCATTTTGAAACTATTTTTCATGGTTTTCCTCCGGGGTTAATAGCTAGCCCGCTGCGCTGGCGCAGCACTTCGTACAAACATATGCCACTGGCGACCGACACATTGAGACTTTCTACCGCCCCGCGCATCGGCAGGCTGACTAGTTGGTCGCAGGTTTTGACCGTCAATTGGCGCATGCCGTCGCCCTCGGCGCCCAACACCAGCGCAGTCGGACCGCGAAAATCAGCCTCATACAAGGTACGTGGCGCTGCATCGCTGGTGCCGGTAATCCAGATATTGCGCTCTTTGAGTTCCATCAAGGTGCGCGCCAGATTGGTCACCATAAAGTAAGGCACGGTTTCTGCCGCACCGCTGGCCACTTTGGCCACTGTGGCATTGATACCGGCAGCGTGGTCTTTAGGGGCGATCACCGCATGCGCGCCCGCACCGTCGGCCACGCGCAAGCAGGCACCCAGGTTATGCGGGTCGGTAACGCCGTCGAGCACAAGCAGCAAGGGCGACTGTCTTTCCTGCACCGGTAAAGCAGCCTGCGCGGATTCCAATTCTTCCAACAGCGTATCTAGCGAGCGAGCCTGCGGCATAGGCCGCGTGCGCGCCGCAACGCCCTGGTGGCCATGGCTGCCGCAAAGTTTGGATAAACGCATGCCATCGGCTTCGATAAGCCGCACACCGGCTTCATGCGCTTTTTCTAAAAACTGCCGCATACGGGCGTCGCGTCGGGTGGGCTCGTAGTACAGTTCGACAATCGACTGCGGCGCAATTTTCAGGCGTACACCGAGCGCATGAAAACCAAAAAGAATGTGGGAAGCGGACATGACCCGATTATCGCGGCTGGCCGCGGTGCTGCAGCCAGCTCAGCCCAGCGAGACCGCCGTACTGACATCCGAAGCCAGGCGTCCAGCCTCAATCGTCAGGCAGCGCAGGCAGCGCTGGGCGATGGCGCGGTCATGGGTGACCAACACCAGCGTCGTCCCCAACTCGCGGTTGAGCTCGAACATTAGCGCCATGATGGTCTCGCCGGTGGCAAAATCCAGGCTGCCCGTGGGTTCGTCGGCCAGCAAGACGGCGGGTTGCACTACAAAAGCGCGGGCCAGCGCCACGCGCTGCTGTTCACCGCCACTGAGCACCTTGGGGTAAGCCTGCAGCCGCTGCGACAGGCCTACACGCTCCAGCATGGCGGCAGCTAACTTGCGCGCGTCTTTGCGCCCCGATAGTTCCAGCGGCAACATCACGTTTTCCAGCGCCGTCAAATTGCCCAACAGTTGAAAGCTTTGGAACACAAAGCCAATTTGACGCGCCCGCAAGGCGGCGCGCCCGTCTTCGTCCAATCCAAACAAGTCCTGCCCGGCGATATGCACCGTGCCGCTGGTGGGCGTGTCCAGGCCCGCGATGATGGACAGCAGCGTACTTTTGCCGGACCCCGACGCACCCACGATGGCGACGGCCTCGCGTGCCTGTAGCGAAAAGTCGATGTTGTGGAGGATTTGCAGGGTGCCGGTGGAGTCGCTCACCGACTTGCAGACTTGGCTTACCGCGATAATTGAATCAGACATGGAACTTTCAATGAATCGCAGGTACTTTAACGTAATCGCACTTGGCCTTTCGCTCTTTGGCAGCTTTGTGGCCCAGGCCAAAGCACAGGCGACGCTGCTGGTGGTGGGCGATTCGCTCAGTGCCGAATACGGCCTCAAACGCGGAAGCGGCTGGGTCGCCCTGATGGATAAGCGTTTGCGCGACGAGGGCAAGGCCATCACTGTGGTCAACGCCAGCATTAGCGGCGACACCACCTCAGGCGGCCTGTCGCGCCTGCCGGCGCTGCTCAAGCAGCACCAACCCAAGTTGGTGCTTATTGAGCTGGGCGGCAATGATGCCTTGCGTGGCCTGCCCCTCAAAACCAGCCAGGACAATTTAGAGGCTATGGTCAAGGCGGCGCAAAGCCAGGGCGCCAAGGTGCTGCTATTGGGCATGCAAGTGCCACCCAATTACGGGCTGCAGTACGCCGCCGAGTTCAGCGGGATGTTCGCCGAAGTAGCCAAGCGCCATAAAGCCGGCCTAGTGCCCTTCTTTCTCAAGGGTGTGGCCGATACCGAGAATGCCGACGCGATGTTCCAGAGCGACCGTATCCACCCGGTGGAAGCAGCGCATCCGATCATGCTGGGTAATGTGTGGCCAGCCTTGAGAAAGCTGCTGCCATGAGTTTGCAATGCGTCAACCCGCGCGAGGTCATTGACCGATACAACACCTTTGACAGCATCATTGATGCCCGCAGTGAGTCTGAGCACGCGCTGGACCATCTGCCTGGAGCTATCAACTGGCCCACACTCAATGACAGCGAACGCCAGGCGATTGGCACGATGTACAAGCAGGTCAATGCCTTTGAAGCCAAAAAGCGTGGTGCGGCCATTGCGGCACGCAATATCGCCAGCCATATTGAAACCCATGTGCTGGACAAACCGCGTGACTGGGCGCCGCTAGCCTACTGTTGGCGGGGCGGTAAGCGCAGCGGCGCACTCTCCCTGATCCTGGACCAGATCGGCTTTCGGGTCAGCCTGGTCGAAGGTGGCTACAAGGCCTTTCGCGCCGAAATGCTGCTGGACATAGAGCGCCTGGCCGGACAATTGCAATTCAAGGTGATTTGCGGCACCACGGGTTCAGGCAAAACAAGGCTGCTGCAGTCATTGCTTGCCCAAGGTGCGCAGGTGCTGGATCTGGAAGACCTGGCGCAACACCGCAGCTCGGTTTTGGGCGCGATTCCCGGCCAGGCGCAACCCAGCCAAAAGCGTTTTGACACCCTGGTTTGGGACGCTTTGCGTGGTTTTGACCCTGAGCGCCCGGTGTTTGTGGAAAGCGAGAGCAAAAAAGTAGGCAATGTAGCGATTCACCTGGGCCTGCTGGAGGCCATGCGCGCAAGCGCCTGCGTATTCATTGAGTTGCCGCTGCCCGAGCGCGTGGCTCTGCTGTTGGAAGATTACACGTTTTTTCTGCGCAACCCTGAGTATTTTTGCCAGCGGCTAGAGGCGCTGACAGCGCAGTGCGGTAAGGCCACAGTGCAAGCTTGGCAAGACGCGGTCAAGCAGGGGGACTTTGCCAGTGTGGTGCGCTCGCTGCTAACCGATCACTACGATCCGGTGTACCTGCAATCCATGGAGCGCAATTTTGTGCAATATGCACAGGCGCAGCGTCTAGATTTGAGCGATCGCGGCGTATTGGCTATGGGCCAGGCCGCCGCCGGGCTGGCTTAACTATTTGCCGGGCCGGCATCGGCTTGGGGCGGGGTGTACGACGGCGCCAGCGCGTCTTCGGCACTGGATTCACCCGTATCGCCAGCGTCCTTGCGCTCGGTCTTGCTCTTGAGCTTGTCTTCTTTTTTACGCTTTTTAGCCAGTTCCTTCTGGCGCTTTTCGTAACCGTAATTAGGTGTTGCCAAGATCGTCTTTCGTAAATGTGGACTCACTTTAACACCACTCCCGGGGCTGGACTGGATGACGGTCCAGCCGCCAAAATGCAGGCAGGTCTGGCCCTGAAAATCGATAGGGAACGGCGATTAAATAAAAAACTGTTTTTTATTCGATAAAATTGAAATTAATATAATTACACTAAGCGTTTCCTGCCACCTATCCACCCAAAGCTGAGCGTGCAAACCTCCCAATTGCTGACCCGTGCAAGCCTTGGCACAGCGCCCGCCGCTGCGCGCAGCACGCCAAGGCATCGCATCGGAATGCTGCTGGTGATTGCACTATGCAACAGCGCCTTCGCCGGCGAACTGAACTCCGCCACCATTGCAGTAGTCGAGCCTGCAGAAGCGATGCGCTATGCCAGGATAAGTGGACTATGCGCCGCCTTGGCGCTGGTATTTGCCTTTTTGTGGGTCGCGACTGGACAAAAAGCCTTTGGCTGGTATCTGGGCACTTTGCTTGCAGCTAGCTGGCGCATCGGAGAAAACAGTGGGCAGTTGCCCGCTCTATTGCCCTGGAGCGGACACGCGCTAGCAACGGTGGCGCATTTGCTCGCCGATTCGGCCTTGCTGTTTTTTACCGTCGGCCTGTTACTCCATGCACTGGGTCAAAAAGCGGCCGATCTGCCCTACCGGCGCGTCTTCTACGCAGCAGGAGCACCCAGCCTGGTGCTTGCGGCACTGACACCCTGGCCCATGCTGGCGACGGTGGTGCTGCATAGTGGTTTACCTTTGGCCTATGGAGTGTTGTTGCTGCTGACCGCCTGGCTAGCAATGCGTCGTGAGCGCGTGTTTCTGTGGTACTGCATGGGTCTGTTGGTGCCGCTGGTCAGTATGTATCTGCAGCAAGCTTTAGGGGTCGGCACTGTTTTACTGAACAGCTACCGTATGGACAACGCGCTGGTGCAGGGCCTGGTCGTGCTGGCGGGCGCGCTTGCCTACCAGGAAGTGCGCCAGCGCCAGACCCATATGCGCGAATTGCGCGGCTTGCTGCAAGAGCAAAACCTGGCTTTGGAAAAAGCACGCCAAGCCGAAATCGACCTGGAGTCGCAGGTCTCCCAACGCACGCAGGAACTGGCCATGGCAGCGCGACGCCTGGAGGCACTCAGCACCGTCGACGGTATGACTGGGATCGCTAACCGCCGCCGCTTTGACGAAACATTGCAAGTGGAATGGGGCCGCGCCGCGCGCGACAAGCGCCCCTTGTCGGTCGCGCTCATCGATGTGGACTGGTTTAAAAGCTATAACGACCGCTACGGACACCCAGCGGGTGACGCCTGCCTGCGCCAATTGGCACGGGTGTTTGAAGCCGGCGTGATGCGCAGCGGTGATTTGATAGCGCGCTATGGCGGGGAAGAATTTGTGCTGATCGCGCCAGATACCGATTTGAACGGTATCAATACGATTGCCAGCTACTTATGCCAGGAAGTGTTTGCCCTGGCCCTGGAGCATGAAGACTCGCCCTATGGCCGCGTATCGGTCAGCATCGGTGTGGCCACGAGCTACCCGCACCATGGCTCCAAACCGCTACAGCTATTACAGCAGGCTGATACGGCCTTGTACCGCGCCAAACAACAGGGGCGCCACCGCGTGGCAGGTCCCGAAGCCGAAAAAGCTTAAAAATTCAGGGTGCGCTTGTCCACGGCCAGGGCGGCTTCCTTGGTCGCTTCGCTGAGCGAAGGATGGGCATGGCAAATGCGTGCAATGTCTTCGGCGCTGGCCTTGAATTCCATCGCCACCACCGCCTCTGAAATCAGCTCGGACACCTGCGGGCCGACCATATGCACACCCAATATTTCATCGGTTGTGGCATCTGCCAGAAACTTCACCATCCCCGTGGTATCGCCCAGGGCACGTGCGCGTCCGTTTGCCAGGAAGGGAAAGGTACCGGCTTTGTAGGCCACGCCATCGGCCTTGAGCTGCTGTTCGGTACGGCCTACCCAGGCGATCTCAGGGCTGGTGTAAATCACCCAGGGAATGGTGTTGAAGTTGACATGCCCGTGCTGGCCGGCAATGCGCTCGGCCACGGCCACGCCCTCTTCTTCGGCTTTGTGCGCCAGCATCGGGCCGCGCACCACATCACCCACCGCCCAGATACCGGACACATTGGTTTTGCAATCGGCGTCCACCACGATGGCACCGCGCTCGTCGAGCGCCAGACCCACCGCTTGCGCGTTCAGCCCGGTGGTATTGGGCACCCGGCCAACGGAGACAATCAGCTTGTCAACGTCCAGGGTTTGCGCCTCGCCTTTCGCGTTGGTATAAGCAACAGAAACGCCTTTTTTACCAGACTTGATGTCGCCCACTTGGACGCCCAGTTCAATGTGCAAGCCCTGTTTGTCAAAGGCTTTTTTTGCCTCTTTAGCAATTTGCTGGTCCACCGCGCCCAAAAATGTGGGTAAGCCTTCCAAAATTGTGACCTGCGCGCCCAGACGGCGCCAGACCGAGCCCATTTCCAGGCCGATGACGCCAGAGCCAATCAGGGCCAGCTTTTTAGGTACTGCGCCCAGGCGCAGCGCGCCGTCGTTAGACAGTATGTTGACTTCGTCAAAGGGCACACCAGCCAAGGCTCGTGCATGGGAGCCGGTGGCAATGATGACATGCTTGGCCGCTAGGCTTTGCGCCGATTCACCGCTCAGCTCTACGGTATGCAGACCGTTTTGGGACGCTGCTAAGGCACCGCGTCCATGGAAAAAGGTGACTTTGTTTTTCTTGAACAAATACAAAATACCATCGTTGTTTTGCTGTACCACCGCGTCTTTACGCGCCAGCATTTGCGGTACATCCATGGACACGCCCGTAGCGCTGATTCCGTGGTCGGCAAAATGGTGCAGGGCATGGTCAAAGTGCTCGCTGGACTGCAACAAAGCCTTGGAGGGAATACAACCGACATTGGTACAAGTGCCGCCGGGCGCAGGGCCGCCTTTGGCGTTTTTCCATTCATCAACGCAAGCGACCTTAAAACCCAACTGGGCCGCGCGGATCGCTGCGATATAGCCGCCGGGTCCAGCGCCGATGACGATGACGTCAAATTCTGTGCTCATGGTGTGCGCCTGTTAAATGTCAAACAAGAGGCGTGAAGGGTCTTCCATCGCCTCTTTGATGGCCACCAGGCCAAGCACGGCTTCGCGCCCGTCGATGATGCGGTGGTCGTAGCTCATGGCAAAGTAATTCATGGGCCGCACTACCACTTGCCCATTTTCAACCACGGCACGGTCTTTGGTGGCATGCACGCCCAAGATCGCCGACTGCGGCGGGTTGATGATGGGAGTGGACAGCATGGAGCCAAAGGTGCCGCCATTTGAGATAGAAAACGTGCCGCCGGTCATGTCGTCCATGCCGAGCTTGCTGTCGCGCGCCTTAGCGCCGAATTCGGCGATCTTTTTCTCAATATCGGGAAAACTCATTTGGTCGGCGTTGCGCAAAATCGGCACTACCAGCCCACGCGGCGAGCCCACAGCAATGCCGATGTCAAAGTAGCCGTGGTAGACAATGTCATTACCGTCCACCGAAGCGTTCAGCACCGGGTATTTCTTTAAAGCGTGCACCGCTGCTTTGACAAAAAAGCTCATGAAGCCGAGCTTGATGCCGTGCTCTTTTTCAAATCGCTCCTGGAATTTTTTACGCATCTCCATGACCGGCGCCATGTTGATTTCATTGAA
>CAMCJY010000014.1 GCA_945875225.1 Comamonas sp. lk
TGGCAAACACCATTTGATTCCCACCTTCCCACCTTTGACCGGCGGTAGCTACGAAAGCGCGCGGCGCAAAAACTCCACGCCCTCGGCAGGTAAAAACCTGGCGGGCAAAGCGCCACGCCCCGGCACTATCCTGACCCAACACACCGGCCTGCCGCCGCGTGCAGGCGTCAAGGTGGCAACGCGCCGGGCCAAGGCCCAGCTGCGTTAATTTATTCTACTTTGCATCACACAATAATGGATTGCCGCATCGCTACGCTCTTGGCGACGGCGGACTGATGCAAACCTTAGCTAAGCCGCAAACCGCTATCAGTGGTTTGTTTGCGAGCCCAGGCTGAGCATACGTTCGACGTAGCGCGCAATCACATCAATTTCTAAGTTCACTAGCACGCTAGGTGCCAGGCGGTGCAGCGCGGTGTTGCTGATAGTGTGGGGAATGAGGTTGATGCTGAAATCACACCCAGCCTGCGAATCATTGACGCGGTTGACCGTCAGGCTCACGCCGTTAACGGTAATTGAGCCTTTGTAGGCCAAGTATTTGGCCAATGCCGCTGGTGCAAGTATGCGCAATTCCCAGCTTTCGCCCACGGGCGCGAAGTGCTGCACTTCGCCCATGCCATCGACATGGCCGGACACCAAATGGCCGCCCAGGCGGTCATTGGCGCGCAGGGCTTTTTCCAGGTTGACTTCGCCCACCGTGTCTAGCCCGGCGGTTTTATCCAACGACTCTGCCGATATATCCAGCGTAAAAACCGGAGCCTGCGCATCCTGCTGCAAAGTGGTGACCGTCATGCAGGCGCCGTTGATGGCAATGCTGTCGCCCAGACCCGCGTCGTCTAAATAGCCCGCAGGGCATTGCACATGCAGGCGCTTGCCATGGGCCTGGCTGGCGCCCAAATCGTCGATACGGGTAATGCGGCCTACGCCGGTGATGATGCCTGTAAACATAGAACTCTTAAAAAAAAATTAAAAATCTGCGCTGCCTTGCAGACGCGCCAGGATACGCAGGTCCGGCCCGATGCGCTCCGCGCTTTGAAAATCCAGCGCCAGCCCTTGGGCCAATGCGCTCAAAGGCCCGAAGTTGGACAGGCCTGCACCCTGGCCTAGCCAGAGGGGCGCCAGGTACACCAGCATTTCATCGACCAAGCCGGCGCGCAGCAGCGAGCCATTGAGCTTATGCCCGGCCTCGATATGTATTTCATTGCATTCGCGCCGCGCAAGGTCTTGCGCCATGGCTTGCAGATCCACCTTAGGCGCTGAGTCGACTTCGCCAGCAGGACCCGGCAGATACACGATCTCGGCACCGGCCTGGCGCAGCGCTGCTTCTCGCGCGGCATGGGGCTGGGCCGCATACATCAGCACCTTGCGCGCCGCGCCAAACAAAGCCGCATCGGGCGGGGTTTGCAAAGCGCTGTCCACAATCACCAGCATGGGCTGGCGCAGGGTGCCCACATGGCGCACGTCGAGCAGTGGTTTGTCTTGCAGCACCGTGCCCACGCCGGTCAGTATGGCGCAAGCACGCGCCCGCCAGGCATGGCCATCCGTGCGCGCCTGTGGGCCGGTAATCCATTGGCTTTGCCCGTTGTTCAAAGCCGTTACCCCGTCCAGCGAGGCCGCGGCCTTGAGCCGCATCCAGGGCCTGCCTTTATGCATTCGGCTAAAAAAACCAATATTGAGTTCGCGTGATTCTGCGGCGCCTGGCCCCACTTCCACCGCAATGCCTGCAGCGCGTAGCTTGGCAAAGCCCTGGCCTGCGACCAGCGGGTTAGGGTCTTTCAAGGACGCGACCACGCGTGCGATACCGGCCTGTGCCAGCGCGTCGCAGCACGGCCCGGTGCGCCCCTGGTGCGCGCAGGGTTCCAGCGTGACATACGCAGTAGCGCCTTGAGTGCTGTGGCCTTGGGCTTGCGCGTCTTGCAGCGCCATGATTTCGGCATGCGGCCCGCCGGCCATCTGGGTGTGGCCCTGGCCGATGACCCGCCCTGCCGGGTTGACCAGCACACAGCCTACGCGCGGGTTGGGCGAGGTGAGGTAGAGCGCGGACTGGGCCAGACGCAATGCACTTTCGATAGGTGGCATGGCGCTCACACGCTAGGCAATCAAGCCCCGGCGGGCTTAATTGTTCACCTCGTTAACCAGGGTTTTGAAGTCGTCAATATCTTCAAAACTGCGGTACACGCTGGCAAAGCGCACATAGGCCACTTTGTCCAGTTTTTTCAGCTCGCGCATCACCAGTTCGCCAATGCGGGTGGAGGACACCTCGCGCAGGCCGGAGGTGAGTAGTTTTTCCTGAATTCGTTCCATGGCGCTGTCGATTTGTTCGGTGCTGACTGGGCGTTTGCGTAAGGCCAGCTTCATGGAGCCTACGATTTTGCTTTGGTCAAAATCAATACGCCGCCCGTCTTTTTTTACCACCACCGGGTAGCTGACATCGGCCCGTTCGTAGGTGGTAAAGCGTTTTTCGCAGGCGCCGCACTGGCGCCGCCTGCGGATGAAGTCCCCGTCCTCTGCCATTCGGGTTTCCACAACAGGGGTTTCCGAATGGCCGCAAAACGGGCACTTCATCGGGCTTAGCCGTAGACCGGAAAGCGGGCTGTAAGCGCGTGAACCTTAGCGCGCACGGCGGCTATGTTGTCCGCGTCGTGCGGGTTGTCCAGCACGTCGGCGATCAGGTGCGCGGTGGCGCGCGCTTCCTCGTCCTTAAAGCCGCGCGTGGTCATGGCCGGGGTGCCGATGCGCACGCCGCTAGTCACCATGGGCTTTTCCGGGTCATTCGGGATGGCGTTTTTGTTGATCGTCATATGGGCATCGCCCAGCAAGCGCTCAGCGTCTTTGCCGGTGATTTTTTTGGATCGTAAATCGACCAGCATGACATGGCTTTGCGTACCGCCGCTGACGATGCGCAGGCCGCGCTCGGTCAGAGTTTTAGCCACGATGTCGGCATTGGTCAGCACCTGCTGTTGGTAGGCCTTGAAACCATCGCCTTGGGCTTCTTTAAATGCTACGGCCTTGGCAGCGATCACATGCATCAAGGGGCCGCCTTGCAGGCCGGGGAACATGGCGCTGTTGATGGCTTTTTCATGCTGAGACTTCATCAAAATAATGCCGCCGCGCGGGCCGCGCAGGCTTTTGTGCGTAGTGGAAGTCACCACGTCGGCATGCGGCACTGGGTTGGGGTACAGGCCTGCGGCAATCAGGCCGGAGTAGTGCGCCATGTCCACCATGAAAATAGCGCCCACGTCTTTTGCCACCTTGGCAAAGCGGGCAAAGTCGATGTGCAGCGAATACGCGCTGGCGCCGGCGATGATCAGCTTGGGCTTGGACTCGTGGGCTTTGCGCTCCATGGCGTCATAGTCGATAGCTTCGTTGGCGTCCAGGCCGTAGCTGACCGCGTTAAACCACTTTCCGCTCATGTTGAGCGCCATACCGTGGGTCAAGTGGCCCCCTTCGGCCAGGCTCATGCCCATGATGGTGTCGCCGGGCTTGAGGAAAGCCAGAAATACCGCGACGTTGGCTGATGCGCCGCAATGGGGCTGCACATTGGCTGCGTCAGCGCCATAGATTTGCTTGAGGCGGTCGATAGCGAGTTGCTCGGCCACGTCCACGTTCTCGCAGCCGCCGTAATAGCGCTTGCCAGGGTAGCCTTCGGCGTATTTATTGGTTAGCTGGCTTCCCTGGGCGGCCATAACGGCGGGTGAGGCGTAGTTTTCGCTGGCAATCAGCTCGATATGGTGTTCCTGGCGGGCATTCTCGGCAACGATGGCGGCCCAGAGTTCGGGGTCGGTTTGCTCAATGAGGTTATTGCGGTGGTACATGGGGCTGTCCTAAAGGTTGCAGAAAATAGTCAAATGCAACATTGCTGGGCGCAATGGCTGCGGGCGATGGGGCTGCGGGTGGGTAACCCGGAAACTGCCAGTCTGGCCTGGATACAGGCACCCGGGGTGCGTCTGTTGGTGGCGGCACGGTAGACTGAGTGCGATTTTAGTAGTCCGGTTCAGATATCCCGCTGGGCGCTGCTAATCGTCCCTAAAGCTGGCGGGTTTTCACTATGTAAAACCACGGGCTTGGCTTCGGGGGCTGGCGCCGCCATCGGCACGGGATGGCCGCTGAACACGGCTTGTAAGCGCGTCTGCTCGGCCAGCACCTTGCCGGCATAGCCCCCATCATCTTCTAGGTTGCCCGCGCCTACGTAAAGTCTTAGGCCCGCCTCTGGCGAACCGGCGCGCGCAATGCACTCTTGCAATACCTTGACGCCCACGCGCACGTTGGCCAGGGCATCAAAAGCCGCCAACCGTCCGCCAAAGCGGGTGTATTTGTCAGCGTGTACTTGCGGCATCACCTGCATCAGTCCCTGCGCGCCCATGGGGCTTTGCGCGATCGGGTTAAAGCCGGACTCGATGGCCATGACCGCCAGTATCAGCAAGGGGTCGATCTTGGCCTTGGCGCCTGCGGTGAAGGATTCGGCCACCAGGGCGGCCATAGGCTCGGGTGCGATGTTGTACTTGCGGCTCAGCCAATGTGTTATGGCAGCCTGCGGTTTGGGCAGGTCTTTGGGGTTCATGGCGGTGACACGGTCGGTCGCGGTGCCGGTGACCAGACTGGAGAAAGTCTCTTGGTTGTCTTGCAGCCATTCCATCAACTGCAATTGCCCGGCCTGGCGTAAATTGGGTTGCAAGCCAATGGTGAGTGCAAAAAATATGACCGCCAGACCCACCAGGGCAAAGCTGTTGTGGGTGATTTCCATAAAACCATGGACGATGTCACGGGCTACCGTGCGTAGCGATTGGCTCAGGCCTTGGGTAGCGTTCATGGGGCTCCTGGTTCAGTTGCGCCCCGAAAGTGCAAGGCTGAACGGGTGGGCGCACTAGTTTCGGGACAGGCCCGCGAAGCGGTGCCGGTGGGGTAGCGCAGGTCCCTGGGGCCGGGCTGGGTAAGGGGCTTGCGCTGCGGTTGCGGGAATGCTGGTGCCGGTGGCAACATCATCCCGCTGAAGTTGGATTATACCTTCGCCCCCCGTTTTAAAGGCCTTGCGGGCGGGGGCGGCGGCAAGCTATAGCAGCGGGGGTTTTACCGCCCAGGCGCCTTAATTTGCTGCTGCCTTGCCGCAAGCCGCTGCATTGAAGGACAATTGCGCCCGCTCTGCGCCGTTCGGTGCCGCGATTTCTTTTTTTCAATTTAGCAAGGCTCCACGTGTCGACGACTGCATCCAACAAGACCCATGACATCGCCCACTGGGACGCCATCACCGGCGGCGCTTTCTCTGCGGCGACATCGGGCGAACGGTCGCAGCGGGTCAAAGACTGGTTGGCTAGCGATCCCGCACATGATGCAGTGGCCGAGGTGTACCGAGAGCTCAGTACCCGCGACAAAGGCGCAGCCAAACTCTTACGCGAACGCCTGGACGACGCCAAACGGGCAAAGGCCCAGGAAGCTATCGCTGCCGATTGGGAGGCCAAGGCCCGCACCTTATTGGATTTGTCCAAATTGAATATTGCCGACGCCCTGGCTTGGCAGCGCGATGCCGCCAAGGCCGGAGCACCGCTCAGCCGCGAGCCCCTGGCTGGCATCAAATTGCAATTAGCCGAACGGGTGCGCGTGATCGAGGACTTGCAGCACCAGGCACAGGTGCAGCGCGAAGCCGCAGTGCTGCTGGCGCAACGCATTGAAGTGATGTCCACCAAGCCCTGGCAGGATGCCCAGGCCGCGCACAGTGCGTTGTCGACCGACGTGGACCATTGGCAAACCCAGGCCTCCCAACTGGTAGCGCATGCCGGCTGGGCCAGTGTCGATATGAAGTTTGCACCCGTGCTCGATACGGCCAAGGCGCAATTGCTGGTGGTCTGGGAGGCTTTTGACGCCGTGTTGGCCCAAGCCTTACTGGCCGCGCAAGACCCCCAGGCGCCGCTGCCCCCGGTGGCAGTTTGGGCAGATTCTTTGCGCGCGGAGCGCCAGCAGGCGCAGGCCGCAGCCAAGCCAGTCAAACCTGTGGCAGACCCGGCGCAGCGCGAGGCGGCGCAGACCAAAGTCCGCGAAGTCTTGGCCCAACTCGAAGCCGAGGTGGGCCAGGGTCACGGTAAAGCCAGCGCCGGCGCGGCCAATGCCTTGCGTCAGGCGCTCAAAGAGTTTGGCCGCTTGATCGATGCGAAACTCGACGCGCAAGCCCAAGCCGCGCTGGCAGCCGCTGGCGAACTAGAGGGCTGGCAGCGCTGGCGGGCTGATCAGCTGCGCGAAGAATTAGTCATCAAGGCCGAGGGCCTGCTCAAGCGTCCAGAAGGCCAAGCGCTGGGCGGGCGCAAGATGCAGGAAACTCTGCGTGCCATGCGCGAGCAATGGAAACAAACGGACCAGGGCGGTGTGCCCAACCATGGCTTGTGGAAACGCTTTGACGAAGCCTGCAATGCGGCACATAAAGTGGTGGAAGCCTGGCTGGAAAAGCTCAAATCCGATGCCCTGGAGCACCGCCAACAACGGCTGACCCTGATTGAAGAAGTGAAAACCTGGGCAGACGCGAACCGTACTGCCCTCGATGAAGACTGGAAAGGCTTTAGCCGCATCCTGCATCAGTTTGGCGACCGTTGGCGCAATGCCGGCCACCTGGGCGAAAAGGCCTTTGCCGAATTGCAGCCCCTTTGGAAGGAAGCTATTTCCCACGCCGCCGAGCCGCTGGAGACCTTGCAGGCCCAAAGCGTGCAATTGCGCCAGGCCATGATCGAAGAGGCCAAAGTCTTAGGCGCGGCCGCTGCGCTGCGCATTGATGCGGTCAAATCCCTGCAACAACGCTGGCAGGCCCAAGCCCATGCGGTACCGCTAGACAGGCGCTTGGAACAAAAACTGTGGGACGCATTTCGCAAACCGATTGACGATGCCTTTCAGCGCAAAACCACGGAACGTGAATCTGCCGAAGCTGCGTTGGGCCAGCGTGACCGGACGGTGCTGGACGCCTCCAAAGCCTTGCAGGTGGCCAATGCCGGTGGCGATGCCAATCTCATCCGCAAAGCCATGTCGGCGCTGGAGGCGGCATTGCAAGGCCAGGCCCAGGCCCAGGCCGAGGTGAGTGCGGCGGGCGCCCAAGAGGCACAAGCCCAGACGGCAACGCAAGCGGCCGACAGCCTTTTGCCAAAGGCGGAAGAACCTTTGGAGGAGGGCGCAGCAGCTAGCCACGACAGCGCTGACCTAGCGCTTGGCGACGAAACCGCTGTGACAGCAGCCGTTGTCGGCGCATCTGACGACCCGGCATTGGACGCTACTCCCGATGCGGTGCCAGCGGCAGTACCCGTAGTTGCCCTTGTGCGGCCTGCAGCCAAGCCGGTGGTGGCCATGCGTGGCGATGACCGTCCGGGCATGCAGCGCGAGGCGGCTAGCGCGCCAGCGCGCCCGGGTAAATGGGGCGATCGCAAGGATGGCCCGCCCGGCAGCAAGGGCCCGGGTGGGAGCGGTGCGCCGCGCCCTGGAAGGGACGCGCGATTTGGCGACGGCCCCCGTCGCGACGCCGGCCCGCGTGGCGACAGTTACGCTGCACGTCCTGATGCATATGCCGCCGCGCAGCCGCGCTTGGGTGATGCAGCGTTTCGTGCCCAAAGAGACGCCATGGAAAGCGCTCAGATGGCATTGAAGAAGCTTGCCGCGCAGGCGCATGGTGAGGCACTGACCCAGTTACTGGGCGCGTGGGAACGGCGCGAGGCGCAGGCCTTGCCCAGCTTGCAAGAAATCGGGTCACGGGTGCTAGCGGCGGGGCGCAATGCCTGGGTGGCTGCGTTGGCGCAAGGCGCCAGTGCAGAGGCTGGGCAACAAGCGCTGCTACGCCTGGAAATGGCAGCCGAAGTACCTACACCGGCCGAACACATGGAGGCGCGGCGTGCCATGCAATTGCAATTACTCACCCGCCGCAACGACCCTTCGCCTCAGCAAACCTGGACGCAGGATGTGGCCGCTGTGCTGGCGACGTCCTATGCGCCGGATCGCGCGCGGCGTTTGCAAAATACCTTAAAGGCCTTGCTCAAACGCTGAGCGGCAGCCCGCTTAGGCGCTGCAAGCTTGGTTTGCCGCCTAATGAGCCAGGCGCATCGCCGGGCCGCGACAGCCGCAGTAAGTCGGCGCGCGCTGGCTGGGTTTCAAAATCCCAATCGCTCAGAACCCAGCGGGTTTTTCCCGGCGACAAAACGTGTGTATCCGGATGGTGCGTATGCCCATGAATCATGGTGTCGGCTTGCGCGCTTTGTAAAACTTCCAAACAGGCGGGCGTATCCAGGTCGTGCCAGGCGCTGCCGCCTAAATGGCGTGTAGCCGCTTGGTGGGCTTGGCTTTGCGCCCGCATTTGCCGCCCTAGCGCCTGGCGTTCTGCCAGCGGCTTGTTGAGAAAGTCTTGTTGCCACGCGGAGCTGCGCGCCAACTTGCGAAATACCAGATAGTCGGAGTCGCTTAGGCACAGTGCGTCGCCATGGGTCAGAAGGTAACGCTGGCCCGCAAACTGGAGAACGCTGGTATCTGCTAGCGCCCGCGCGCCGCAGGCATGCATCAGCGAAGGGCCCATTAAAAAGTCGCGGTTGCCGCACATGATGAAAACATCCATGCGCTGCGAGGCTTGGAGCAGCAACGCCGCCACTGCTTGCTCCACGCCATCGCTCAGACTCAGTGCGTCATCACCCACCCAGGCTTCAAACAAATCGCCCAGCACCATCAAGGCTTGCGCAGGACTGTGCTGCAAGTAGTGCGCAAAGCCGGCCAGCGTCGGCGAATCAGGCCGGTCCAGGTGCAGGTCTGACAGGAAATCTACCGTGTGCCAGTGGGCGGGGGCGCTGATTTCCATGCCGCTTGGGGGCTGCCTGGTTAGCGGACCACGACCTTGGTCATGACCAGGTCATCGACAGGAACGTCATCGTGAAAGCCTTTGCGGCCGGTGTCCACGCTTTGAATTTTGTCCACCAGGTCGGTGCCTTCAATCACCTTACCAAACACGGTGTAACCCCAGCCCTGCGTGGTTGGGGCGGTGTGGTTCAGAAAACCGTTGTCCGCCGCATTGATAAAAAATTGTGCGGTCGCAGAGTGGGGCTCACCGGTGCGCGCCATGGCCACGGTGTATTTGTTATTTTTCAGGCCGTTGTTGGCTTCATTGTCGATCGGTTTAGCGGTTTTGCGCTGCACCATGCCGGGCTCCATGCCGCCGCCTTGGATCATGAAGCTGGGGATGACCCGATGAAATATGGTGTTGTCGTAGTGGCCGTGTTCGATATAGGCCAAAAAATTGGCAACTGACTTGGGTGCTTTTTCCGCATCGAGTTCCAGCGCGATGATGCCGTACTCGGCGATATGAATTTCAACAATAGGATTTGACATGCAAGATTCGCTTTATTTAAGAATGCGGACGGAGTTAATCGTGATAGGGGTGAGGGGGACGTTTTGCATACCGGATTTATTGCCGGTGGGCAGCGCACGGATTTTGTCTATGGTTTCCATGCCGCTGCTGACTCTGCCGAACACCGCATAGCCAAAGCCATCGGGTTGGGGGGCATTGAGGCCCGGATTGTCCACCACATTGACAAAAAACTGCGCGGTGGCCGAGTTCGGGTTGCCGCTGCGGGCCATGGCAATTGTGCCCCGGTCATTGCGCAGGCCGTTGGCCGCCTCCAGCGGGATGGGACCACGCGTGGGCTTTTGCGCCATGGCCAAGGTAAAACCACCGCCTTGCACCATAAAGCCGTCAATCACCCGATGAAATACCGTGCCTTCGTAATGCTTGTCATTTACGTATTGCAAAAAATTTTCCACCGTTTTGGGTGCTTTCTCCGCATTTAGTTCGATCACGAAATCGCCCGCGCTGGTTTGAAATTGCACCGAGGGTGCTGCCTGGGCATGTGCACACAGGCACCATGCACCCGCCATGGCCAGCCCCATGAGAGCGCGGCGCGCTTGCTTTGCTAGTTTGGTATTCATCAATGCACCCCTTCAAAAAATATTTTCCATTCATTACTTGAACGTACCCAGTACTGACGCTTGTGCATACCGGTGCGTTTACCCGCGCTTACTTCCCCAAAGCTCACCACCATGGTTTCAGCAGAGTCGCTCCACTGAAAGTAGGATAAATCTTTCAGTTCTACATTGCGGCCTTTGGACGTTTTCATTTCGGCTTTGAGCATGGGCGTGAACTGGTCCAGGCTTTTGCCATAACTGGAAAAATCCGGTGTGTAAAAGGCCAGAGTTTTTTTCAAATCGCCAGAGGACTTGGCGGTACGCCAACTCTCCAGCGTCGCGGCAAAAGACTTGGCCGGGTCTTCCAGTTGCTTGGGTGACTTCCAGACCAATTGCGAGGCCACTACCACCGGCGTGTTGCGCACGGTGGTGGTTTCCATAAGAGTGCGTATATCGGGATTGGACAGCACCAGGCAGCCGTCGGTCGAATGGGGGGCGCGCGCAAACTGGTCGGGCGGTGTGCCATGCAGCCAAATTCCGCTCCCTGATTTGCCGCGCCGCACGTCCAGCATATTGGGGTAATTCAGGGTCAGGGCGCCAATCCCGTAAAAGTCGGTCAGGGTTTTGCGATCGAGCCGGCTGCTAATGAAATAGACCCCTAGCGGTGTGCGTTGGTCACCTTCTTGGGATTTGGACATGCCGGCTTTTCCCAAGGACACGTAATAGTCTGCTTGCAGTTGCAAGCCCGTGGGCGTGTTTTCAAACAAATACAGGCGGGAGCGGGACGCATCGATGGCGATGGCGCTGCGCGTTTGCGGCGCCATTTTTAAAAACTGGCTGGGCACAAAGCCCTTGGGTGGGCGCTCTTTGACATTGCCGATACGTTGCTTGGTTTCTTCCCGCAAGTCCGCCAAGGTGGCTGCACCGGCACGGGCGGCATCTGGCGCCATGTCGCCCAGGGTTTGCAAGGGGCGTGTGCGTGCCGCCAGTAAATCGCCATAGACCAATTGCGCGAGTTGGAAATGGGGGTAGTCCTGCACCAGCTTTTCCGCTTTGGCCAAGGCCTCGCGGCTTTGGCCGCGGGCCATCAGTGCAAATACTTCCAACAGTCTTTGCTCGGAATAGCCGTCCGCGCGGGATAGGTCAGCCGTAGAGTTGGCGGCAATGGCGGTGCCAGCATGCGCCAGGGTGAATGTCACCAAAGTCAAGGCCAAGCCCAGATAAGCAATTACCCGGGGCCCGATGCGCCGCCCGTTCGGGTTGATCAGGGGCTGGGATGCGCGGGAATGCGAAAAATCACCCACCGACCGCCTCGCGGACAATTTTCCAGTTGTCGCCTTGGCGCACCATTTCCAAGGTTTTGCGGCTGGAAATGGCAATACCGTTGGCGCGGTAGTTCTGGCGGAATTTGACCAGCGCGGTGTTACCACGCACCAGCGTCTGCAAATCGGTAATTTGGATCGAAATATTAGCTTTGCCTTCGATGCGCGCACGCCTTTCCTGTTCCCATGCATTACGGCTCTGTTTGCCCGCCGGATCAAAGTCCCGGCCATAAGCCGCAAAATACGCCTTGAGATCCTTGTCGCTCCAGGCTGTGGCCCAGCGTTGCACCGCTTGTTCGACTTCGCGGTTGGCTGTGGTGTCGACCAGCGGGGCAGGCGCCGCTTTGGTGGTCGCCGATTTACTGGTCGCTGGCGGGGCATCGTCCACTGGTTTGCGCGCTGCAGGAGCGGGTTCGCGCCCCGGCTTAACTGCGGGTTCAGGCAATGGCGCGGCTTTGGGCGCCGGTTCGGGGCTGGCTTTGGTAGCGGCGATGGCCACCTGCGTGGCCGGCGCTGCTGGGGCGGGCTGCACTCTAGGCAGCGCTGCTAGCTGCGCGGCACTGAGTTTGGTCGGATTGAGCGTGATGATTTGGCGCACCAGGGCCAGTTTGGGTGCTACCGCGGCATTGCTCAGGTCAATTTGCAAGGCCTTGTTATAAGCCGCGCTGGAAAGGCGGCCATACACGTCGGCCAAGTTTTCATGCGCTGTCGAATAGCTGGGGTTGGTGCGCAGCGCCATTTCAAACGCGGTACGCGCTTTATCCAACTGGTTTTGATCCGCGTAGATCACGCCCAGGTTGTTATAGGGTTCGGGCAATTCTGGGAAGTCTTCGTTCATGCGCGTGAAGGTGCTGATGGCATCAGCCGGCTTACCCGCATCGCGTTGAACCAAGCCTTTGAGCAGGCGCATTTGGGCGTCTTTGGGGCGGGAACTGAGATAGACCTCTGCCTTGGCCAGCGCTTCGACAAACTTGCCCTCGCGGCTGAGTTGGGCTACTTCGCTGAAGTCATCGGCCCATGCCTTGCCGGCCAGAACGCTTGTCAATAGAAGTGACAGCAGACAAACAGCAAAACGCGGACTTTTTCGCATGGTGAGGGCGTAACAATTTCTTAAAGATGACAGGCCAACCAAAGTGCCGCCTTTATACTGCGCCGGATTGTAGCGGAGGGCTTTTTAGCCATGCGTCTGCGCGCGGGGCCTGATACTTACCGTTATCAGCCGCTTTGTTCCGCCCCAAAAATGGCAAGAGACTACTTTAATTCCCATGGGTTTGCGACTTCATAACACCTTGTCCGGGCAACTGGAGGATTTCACACCGTTAGAGCCCGGTCATGTGCGTATGTATGTGTGCGGCATGACGGTATATGACAACTGCCACCTAGGCCATGCGCGCTCGATGCTGGCGTTTGATGTGGTGCAGCGCTGGCTCAAGGCCAGCGGCTACCAAGTGACGTATGTGCGCAATGTCACCGACATCGACGACAATATCATACGCCGTGCGCTGGACAACGGGGAAACCATTGGCGCGCTGACCGAGCGCATGGTGCAGTCTCTGCACCGAGATGCTGATGCACTTGGCGTTGAGCGCCCCACGCACGAGCCTCGGGCCACCGACTTTGTGCCGCAAATGCTCAGCTTAATCCAAACACTGGAAACCAAAGGCTATGCCTATCGCGCCAGTAACCAAGATGTGAACTTTGCGGTGCGCAAGTTTGAGGGATACGGCAAGTTGTCGGGTAAGTCCATCGACCAATTACGCGCTGGCGAGCGGGTGGCGGTGGACGATGGCAAGCACGATCCGCTGGACTTTGTGCTGTGGAAATCGGCCAAGGCCGCTGAGCCGCAAGAGGCTAAGTGGGGCAGCGTGTACGGACCCGGTCGCCCCGGCTGGCATATCGAGTGCTCAGCCATGGCCTGCGAATTATTAGGTGAGTCTTTTGACATTCACGGCGGGGGTGCAGATTTGCAATTCCCGCACCACGAAAACGAAATCACCCAGAGTGAGGCGGCCAACGACAAGCCTTTGGCGCGCTATTGGATGCACAACGGTTTTGTGACGCGGGATAACGAGAAAATGTCCAAAAGCCTGGGTAATTTCTTCACCATCCAGGAAATTTTGGCGCGCTTTGACGCCGAATCTACGCGCTTTTTTGTGGTCCGCTCTCATTACCGCAGCGCACTTAATTACAGCGACGCGCATATTGAAGACGCGCGCACAGCGCTTAAGCGCTTGTACACCAGTTTGCAAACTGTGCCGCCCCAAAGTGAACCTATGGTGATCGATTGGAGCGCGCCCTATGCCGATCGATTCAAGGCCGCAATGGACCAGGACTTTGGCACGCCAGAGGCGGTGGCAGTTTTGTTTGACCTGGCCTCGGAAGTGAACCGCAGCGGCTCGCCACAGCTGTCCGCTTTGCTGCGCGCTTTGGGCGCTGTGCTCGGCCTGTTGCAGTCGCTGCCCGAAGTGTTTTTGCGTGCCGGCAACTCGGTGGATGCAATACACATCGATACGCTGATTACAGAGCGGCAGACCGCCAAAGCCGAGCGTGACTTTGCCCGTGCCGACGCCATCCGCAACCAACTGTTGGCGCAGGGCATTGTGCTCAAAGATTCAGCCCAGGGCACTACCTGGGAAGCGACCACGGTATGAGCGCCACTGCCCAGCCCGCGCTGCAATTGCTGCGCCCCGACTTTTGGGACGACGCTTGCAAACACCTGATGAAAAAAGACCGGGTGTTAAAGCGCCTGATCCCGCAGTTCAAAGACGCGACGCTGCAAACCCGGGGTAATGCCTTTATCACGCTGGCGCGCAGCATTGTGGGCCAGCAAATTTCGGTTAAGGCGGCGCAAACCGTGTGGGACCGCTTTGCCCTGTTGGCGCCGCAAATGACACCCAAGCGCGTGCTCAAGCTCAAGGTCGACGAAATGCGTGCAGCGGGTCTCAGCGCCCGCAAAGTGGAATACCTGGTGGACCTGGCGGTGCACTTTGATACCCACCAGTTGCGCGTGAACCAATGGACAGATTTACCCGACGAGGACATCATTGCTGAGTTGACGGCGGTGCGCGGCATCGGGCGCTGGACTGCGGAAATGTTTTTGATCTTCCATCTGACGCGGCCCAACGTGCTGCCTTTGGATGATGTGGGGCTGATTAATGGCATCAGCCGCAACTATTTTTCGGGCGAAGCGGTCAGCCGCAGCGACGCGCGCGAGGTAGCCGCCGCCTGGGCGCCCTATTGCAGCGTAGCAACTTGGTATATTTGGCGCTCGCTCGACCCGGTGCCGGTGGACTATTGAGTATCTGGGGTTTAGGGCGGGGCATCAACCTGGAGGAGGGTGAAATTGGCCAAAAAGACATTTCTCGACTTTGAGTCACCGATTGCGGAGCTCGAAGGCAAGATCGAAGAGCTGCGCTATGTGCAGAACGAATCGGCGGTGGATATTTCCGCCGAGATCGAGCAGCTCAGCAAAAAAAGCCAGCAGCTGGTCAAAGACATCTATAGCAACCTCACGCCCTGGCAAATCACCAAAATAGCCCGCCACGCCGAGCGCCCCTACACGCTGGACTACGTCGGCGAAATCTTCACCCACTTTATCGAGCTGCACGGCGACCGGCATTTTGCTGACGACCTGAGCATCGTCGGCGGCTTGGCCCGCTTTAACGGCACACCCTGCATGGTGCTGGGCCAGCAAAAAGGACGCGACACCAAAGAGCGCGGCCTGCGTAATTTCGGCATGAGCAAGCCCGAGGGCTATCGCAAAGCGCTGCGTCTAATGAAGCTGGCCGAAAAATTCAAACTGCCGGTTTTCACCTTTGTTGATACGCCCGGTGCCTACCCCGGCATTGATGCCGAAGAGCGTGGCCAGTCCGAAGCCATTGGCCGCAATATTTTTGAAATGGCCCAGCTGGAAGTGCCCATCATCACTACCATCATCGGTGAGGGCGGCTCCGGCGGTGCGCTGGCTATTTCGGTGGCGGACCAGGTGGTAATGCTGCAATACTCCATTTACTCGGTCATCAGCCCAGAAGGTTGTGCTTCGATTCTCTGGAAAACCTCGGACAAAGCGCAAGATGCAGCCGATGCGCTGGGCATTACCGCGCTGCGCCTGAAGGC